>DATNDM010000440.1:0-4465 GCA_035553235.1 Pyrinomonadaceae bacterium
TCAGCAGACCGGCGCAATCGCCGGCGAGCAGCACGCCATCGGCGTACATGCGCGGCATCGCGAAGTAACCGCCCGCGGTGACGGTCTTCGCACCGTAGCGAATCATCTTCCCGCCTTCGAGGAGCTTCGCGATGAAGGGATGCGTCTTGTAGCGCTGAAACTCCGCGTGCGGATCGATCAGCGGGTCTTTGTAATCGAGCCCCGTGACATAGCCGATGTTCAAGACGTTGTTCTGCATGCCGTAGATCCAGCCGCCGCCGTACGTCGACGAGTCGGAGGGAAAGCCAAGCGTGTGCGTCACGCGGCCGGCCGGATATCGATCGTCCGGCAACTCCCAAAGCTCTTTCAACCCGACACTGTAAACCTGCGGCTCGCGTCCTTCGTCGAGTCCCAGACGTTGGACCAACTGTTTGGTGAGCGACCCGCGCGGCCCTTCGCCGAGCACAGTGACCTTCGCGCGCAGATCGACGCCGGGTTCGTAATTCGCCTTCGGCTTCCCTTCCTTGTCGATGCCTTTGTCGCCAGTGCGCACGCCGAGCACGCGGTCGTTTTCGTCGTAAAGCAAATCAGCGCCGGGAAATTCCGGAAAGATGTTGACGCCCGCCTCTTCCGCCTTCTCGCCGAGCCACGCAGTCAAACGATTGAGCGAGACGATGTAGTAACCATGGTTCTTCAGAGGCGGCGGCGTGATGGGCGAGCGGAGCGCGAGTTTCGGAGTGAGATAAAGAAAGTAATCTTCTTTTACGGGCGATTCGAGCGGCGCGCCCTGCTCTTCGAAATCGGGAATCAACTCGCGCAGCGCGCGCGGATCCATCACTGCGCCGGACAAAATATGCGCGCCGACCGTCGCGCCTTTCTCAATGACTGCGATCTCGACGTCGCCGAGGGATTTATCTTCTTTGACCAGTCGTGCGAGGTGCAGCGCGCCGCTGAGATTGGCCGGGCCGGCGCCCACAAACACGACATCAAACTCCAACGTTTCTCGTTCCATAGCCACAGATTACACAGAATCCAGCGATTGTTCCAACACGAGCAATCTGTGTAATCTGTGGCCATGCCAAACCATTTAATCAACGAAACGAGTCCATATCTTTTGCAGCACGCGCACAACCCGGTCGACTGGTATCCGTGGGGCGACGAGGCGTTTGAAAAAGCGCGGCGAGAGAACAAGCCTGTGCTGCTGAGTATCGGATATTCGGCGTGTCACTGGTGTCACGTGATGGCGCACGAGTCGTTCGAGAACAACGAAATCGCGGCGCTCATGAACGAACACTTCGTGAACATCAAGGTCGATCGCGAAGAACGACCGGATCTCGATCAGATTTACATGAACGCGGTTCAGATGATGACGCATCACGGCGGCTGGCCGATGACGGTCTTTCTCACTCCGGATGCAGTGCCGTTTTACGGTGGCACGTACTTCCCTCCGCAGGATCGTTACAACATGCCGGGGTTTCCGCGCGTGCTGCTCGGCGTCGCTGAGGCTTACAAGGAGCGCCAGGACGAGATTCGTGAGACGGGCGCATCGTTGATTACGGAACTGCGCCGGTTGGGTGAAACTGCCGGTTCCGATAATCCGATCGAACCCGAGCTACTCGACGCGGCGTACGCCGGCATCGTGAGAAATTACGATTCGGTGAACGGCGGTTTCGGCGGCGCGCCGAAGTTTCCGCCGGCGATGGCGCTCGAATTCCTGTTGCGCACGTACGCGCGCACCGGGAATCGTGAGGCGCTCCAGATGGTGAGTCATACGTGCACGAAGATGGCGAATGGTGGCATGTACGATCAACTCGGCGGCGGTTTTCATCGTTATTCGACCGACTCGAAATGGCTGGTGCCGCACTTCGAAAAAATGCTCTACGACAATGCCCTGCTCTCGCGGCTCTACCTGCACTATTTCCAGGTGAGCGAGGACGCGGCGGCGCGCGCGACGGTCGAAGGCATTCTCGATTACGTGTTACGCGAGATGACCCATCCGGACGGAGGCTTTTACTCGACGCAGGACGCTGATTCGGAAGGTCACGAAGGAAAGTTCTTCGTCTGGGATATTCAGGAGATCGGAGACGCACTAGGAGAAGAGGCCGCTTCACGCTTCTGCGATTACTACAACATCACGAAAGCGGGTAATTTCGAAGGCAAGAACATTCCGAACGTCACGCGCTCGCTCGAAGACGTCGCCGTCGCGCACAAGATCTCTGTTGATGAGTTGAAAGCGTCATTAGACGAGAGCCGGCGGATCTTGTTCGAACTTCGCGAAAAGCGCGTCAAGCCTGATCGCGATGAAAAGATACTGACGGCGTGGAACGGACTGATGTTGGCGAGCTTCGCTGAGGCGGGCGTTGTTTTGAATCGGCCCGATTACACGGACGCGGCGCTGCGGAATGCCGAGTTTGTGCTTTCAAACTTGTACGAGAACGGAATGCTGCTGCGCACGTGGAAAGATGGGCGCGCGAAGTTCAATGCGTATCTCGAAGACTATGCTTTCCTCGCCGAAGGCTTGCTCACGTTGTTCGAAACTACTGGAGAAACGCGCTGGCTCAAAGAGGCCCTCGCGTTGACTGATCGGATGGTTGAAGAGTTTTGGGATAGCGAAGGTGGAGGGTTCTACTTCACGGGCAAGAGTCATGAGAACCTAATCGTGCGTTCGAAAGACTACTTTGACAATGCCACGCCGTCGGGTAATTCAGTAGCGGCGCTGGTGCTGGTGCGCCTCGCGACACTCACGGGACGCGAGAACTACCGGAACCTTGCGACGGCCGTGCTGCGAGACGTCGGGGACCAGACGCGGCGGTACCCGTCGGGCTTTGGATACGCGCTGTCGGCGATGGATTTTCTGCTCTCGACGCCGAAAGAAGTGGCGATTGTCGGGAAGGACAGCGTTGATATTCAGCCGATGTTGGCCGAGACCTGGCACAGGTATCTGCCGAATAAGGTCGTCGCGGTGGGGATTGGCGACTCTGAAATCGCCGAAATTACGCCCTTATTAGCGAATCGTCCGTTGATTGAGGGGGCCGCGACGGCTTACGTTTGTGAGCATTTCACGTGCAAACAGCCGGTGACTGACGTGGCTGCACTGGCAAGCGCTTTACAGGATTAGCAGATTTTCCACGATGCACATGAAAATCCTGTAAATCCGGGCAAAAAAGCTCTTCCCCAAATATCACAATCCAAGTATATTTGTCCGGTGCCAACAATGTTTGGCACCAAACCAGCGCGCGCTAACCACTCACAAATCGTCGTTTCAAGAAGGATTGGGCCCCAGCATGCTGCAAACCAATTGGAAGAGCACCGCGCTCATGGCCGGGATTTCGGTCGTGAGCGCTATTTTGCTTATAGCCGCCGTCATCGCCACCGGTCACCTCGCACTGTTCACCAGCGTCGGTATCGGATCATGGCTACTCTTACTGCTGATGGCGATCGCAACGAGCCCCCTTACTGTCCGCGTGGCCAGCGATGACGGCATTCTCCGCAGTCGCGAGTCGATTGCCGATTCGTTCGTCCTGTTCGCGGTGATGCTCTACGCCGTGCCGCCTTCAGATACGGCTGGTCCGGCGGTCTTGCTGGCCGCGTGCGTCGCTTTCGTCTCCACTTTCCGCATCGCCACGAACCGCGAAGTCGTGCTGAAAACCGGTATGGCCGTGGTCTCGACCTTCGTCGCCGCCTCGTTGTACGGTGCGCTCATCGATCTGTTCGCGGGACCGAGCGAACTGCCCGCGCAGGGCGCGTTGCCGTTGAACGTCTTTCTGATCCCGCTACTTGCCGTGGCCGCGCTCCAGTACGCTCTCAGCACGATAGCGACCGCGTGGTTCATCAGTTTCGAAGCCGGCAAGTTCACCCTCGTTCCCACTCGGGAAACAATCGTCTGGACGCTTACGACAAAACTCGCCGGCGCCGCGTCTGCCTTGCTGTTCTACGCCGCCGTTTTGAACAAGACACTCGCGTACGCTGTGCTTGGCTTACTGATCTCCGCGCTGGTCTATCTGCTTTATCGCTTCAACGAACGGCGTCTTGAAGAGATTCGCGACGCTGAAGCAGAGCGACGCCGTCACGTCGAAGAGATGGCGGAGATTCATATGAACACGATCGAGTCGCTCGCCATCGCGATCGACGCGAAGGACCAGACCACGCACGGTCACGTTCGTCGCACCCAGCTCTACGCGACACAGATGGGTAAGCTCTTCAACGTCTCTGAATCTGAGTTGCGCGCGTTGCATGCGGGGGCTTTGCTGCACGACATCGGTAAGCTCGCGGTGCCTGAGTACATCCTCAACAAACCTGGCAAACTCACGGAAGCTGAATTCGCGAAGATGAAGATCCATCCCGTAGTCGGCGGCGACATCCTCAAGCGCGTCAACTTTCCCTACCCGGTCGAAGACATCGTCCGTTATCACCACGAAAAATGGGACGGCAGTGGTTATCCCAAAGGCTTGAAGGGCGAGTCGATTCCACTCGTGGCGCGGATCAT
>DATNDM010000441.1:0-2907 GCA_035553235.1 Pyrinomonadaceae bacterium
GTCAGACATCACGCGCACGGCTTTTAGTCCGAGCTCGACCAGGATTTCAGCGCACTGCTCGTAGCTGCGCATGTCTGCCGCAAAGCCGAGTCGCTCGTTGGCCTCGATCGTGTCAGCGCCCTGGTCTTGCAACGCGTAAGCACGGATCTTGTTGATGATACCGATGCCGCGGCCCTCCTGTTGCTGGTAGATGATGGCGCCGTGTCCTTCATGCTCGATGAGTTTCATGGCGGCTTGGAGCTGGCGGCCGCAATCGCATTTGACAGAGCCAAACACGTCGCCTGTCATGCATTGCGAGTGAATGCGCACGAGACTCGGTCGATCACCTCGCAGATCACCCTTGACGAGTGCGACAAACTCTTCGGTCGAGATGAGCGAGCGAAAACCGACGATCCGAAAATCGCCGGTTTCCGTAGGCAATCGTGTTTCCGCCACTCGTTCGACCGTCTGCCCCTTATCGCTTGAACGAATTAATCTCAGTTTCTTCATTTTGTGCTTCTTGTGCCTTTTGTGGCTAAAGCGACTTCAGATATTCGACGAGATCTGACTTCTGTTGTTCGGTCAGATTCGTGTTGAAGAAGCTGTTGTAATGCTCCACCACGTCGCGCAGCGTCGCGAAACGCCCGTCGTGATAGAACCCACCTTTCTCGTGCGTCCAGAGTCCTTTCAACGGCGACGTGCGATACCGTTCATCCGGCGAACGTTTCGCCTGGAAGTCGTCGATGCCGATCTCTTCCGCCTTGTGCATGTTCCAACCGGGCTCACTGAAGGTCGGCGGCACGTGACACTCCGCGCACTTCGCCTGGCCATTGAAGAGGATCGCACCACGCGCGGCAGCGGCCGCGTCGAAACTTCCCGCCGGGGCCGGCGGCGCAGCAATCGCGAGTTGATAAAAATGAAGCGCCGGAAGCTTTGCGGTGATGAGATCAGGATTACTGCGCACGTTGCCAAAACCCGCGCGCGCAGCGATCGGAAACTTCACCGGATCGTTAAGACGCGGATCGTAGAACGTCCCCTGTCCGTGCATCTCGAGGTTTGCAACGAACGCGTTCCAGTGCGTGACTGAACCCCAGCCGGTCCACGTGTGCAGGTTCACACCAGCAAGACCGAACGCCGGCGGAATCAGCGTCGAAGCCGACTTACCATCAGGCCGGAAAGCCTTGCCGTCGAGAAACAGCTCCGCATCGAACCTCCCCGGTCCCCAACTCTGCAACACTGTCCGCACGGTCGCTTCATCAACGCCAAGCAGATCCGCAACGGGTTTCAAGTTTGGACTCAGCGCCGTGATCGCGCCGACGTTGAGATCGCGGTTGGCCCAACCGTCGAGACGCTGGCCAATACCCGGAGCGAATGAATTGTCGACAGTCGAATGACAAAGCGCACAAGTGATGCCGACTGACTGAAGACTTCCATCGCCTTTGAACGTTCCCTTTACACCAACGACCGCATTGAGCTTGAGTAACGCGAGCGTCGTGGCGGGATCGTCGAGATTCACGCGCCCGTGCTTCAACTGCGAGATCAGCGACTGCGGCAGCGCGTCTGTATCGACTTTCAAACCAACGGCGAGAGCAGTCGCGGGGCTTACGCCAGGACCAACGCCGCCGAAATTCGCACCTTCAATCGCGCGATGCAGTTGCAACGCATCGCTCCAGAAGACCTCATCGCCGAATGTATCGAAACGAAAAGTCTGCTTGCCCTCGTCGAGCATGCGCTGCGCGTTCGCGTCCGTCTGCCGCTCAGCATCCGTGGACTTGCCACGATTTAGCGCGTCCGCGCGGCTGTTCCTTACGCTTAAAAAAACCAATGTCATCGCGGCGGCGAAGAGTACTACTGCGATCTTCGTCAAACCGCGGTTTGCTGCAATGCGTCTTCTTTCGCTCGTGTTCATGATCGTCTCCTTAGGCGTATTCCTCGCTCAGCCGAGCCAACGCGAGTGCCGCGAGGCATAACCCGAGATCCCGTAATGCCACGTCGAAATAACCGGGGATCATGAGCAAGTTGATAATGATCAACAGCAGCCATGCCGATACGACATAAGCGAAAAGGCGCGGCTTGAAGGCGACGCCGAGGCCGGCCACGACCTCGATCACGCCGACTGCCAGCATTAACTGGTGCCCGTGACCGCCCGTCAGATTGTTGACGAAGGGCGGAAGGTATTGATCCCAGTTCACGAGCAGGTGAAAAAATTTGTCGAGCCCGGCCACGATGGGCGCAACCGTGAACGCGAAGCGCAGAATCTGAAACGCCTGGTAAGCGGGAGTGCTGACACTCTCGCTTCTGGCTGAGCTTATTGCCGCTGAATTGCTAAATGCCTGTGCCATTTGTCTTGTTCTCCCGAAAAAGAAGATTGTGTCTGAGTCCCATTAAAATACTCCTGTTGCATAATAAGTCAAGAACTTATTTGATTTTTTGTGTTTTCTTTGGAAAACGGCTATAATCAGCGGGCAGATGGAAGGAATCACCTTCGATAAACGGTTTTTCGACAGTACGCGCGGGCAGATCGTCACGCTTCTGCGCACTGCGCCCGCCACCGTCGAGGAGCTCGCGCGCAAACTCAAACTCACCGACAATGCTGTTCGCGCCCATCTCGCGACGCTCGAACGTGATCGACTCGTGAGGCAAAGCGGGCTGCGTCGCGGGCCTCGTAAGCCGCACTTTACTTATGTTCTGACCGACGAGGCCGACCGCCTTTTCCCCAAGGCTTACGACGCGCTACTCAATCAACTCATCACGGTGCTCAAGACGCGTTTGGAGCCGGCGGAGATTGAAGATGTTCTGCGTGAGGTTGGGCGCGCGCTCGCGTCAGACGCCCCGTCGGGACCAAGCCTCGAAAGCCGTGTGCAGACTGCGTTGAAAGTTCTCAAAGCGATTGGGGGAGCGGCCGAAGTCGAGCAGCACGGAGACAAG
>DATNDM010000442.1:0-3530 GCA_035553235.1 Pyrinomonadaceae bacterium
GCGGATTTAGGGAAGAAGACTTTCTTGATCCTGCGCAATCATGGATTGTTGACGGTTGGACCAACAGTGGCCGACGCTTTTCTGTCGATGTTTCTGCTGGAGCGGGCGTGCCGGATTCAGATCCTCGCGCAGTCAGGCGGCAATAAGCTCGTGCCGATCGATGAGAAGATCTTCGCGCAAATTCCGGCGCAGGAACAGGTCGTGACGCAGGGCGGCGGTGGCCGTCTGGTCTGGCCTGGGTTACTGCGCAAACTGGACAGAGTTAACGCGGATTACAGAGATTGAAGCCGATAGACCGGGATCTAGTCGCCGCTTTCGGCTGTTGGTTCCGGAGTTTCGCGCGCGGGTTTCGGACGTGGTTTTGGTTTTAGTTTCTCGACAATGCCGTGTGTGAAAGCTGCAGTGCCTGCCGCGAAGTGACGCCAACGTGCCGTCGCTTTCACATCGTCCAGTAATGAATAAACGACCGGCGTGGCGATCAGCGTCAGGAGCAGCGAGAGAGTCTGTCCGCCGATCACAACGATGGCGATCGAGCGTCGTTCCTCGGCGCCTGGTCCAGTTCCCAACGCGAGTGGCAACATGCCCGCGACGAGCGCGAGCGTCGTCATCAGGATTGGTCGCAGCCGATCGCGATTGCCCTGCATGATCGCTTCGTACCGCTCCATTCCCTTCTCACGCAGGCTGTTCATGTGATCGATCTGCAGGATCGCGTTCTTCTTCACCACGCCAAACAAGACGAGGATTCCGAGCGCTGAGTACAGATTGAGCGTGTCTCCCGTGCCCCATAACGACAGCAGCGCAAACGGCACCGATAACGGCAAGCTCAAAAGAATCGTGAGCGGGTGGACCGTGCTTTCAAACTGCGACGCAAGGATCATGTACATGAAGATGATCGACAGAATGAACGCCCAGATAAACTCCGTGAACGTTCGCTCGAGCTCGCGCGCGCGGCCCGAAACGGTCGTCGTGTAAGCACTCGGCAGATTCATTTCCTTGACCGCGTTTCGCAGCGCTTCGATGCGGTCAGCGAGCGCGTAGCCGGGCGCAACGGACGCACGCACCGAAACCTGTCGTTCGCGATCGAGACGGTCGATACGCGACGGACTCGTGTCGCGCACGATCTTCACGAGATTATCAAGTCGAATGAGTCCGGGTCTCGCCGTTGAAGTACTGCCCGCGGTTGGCGGTGGCCCACCGCTTCGTGATGACGGCACGTACAATCGCTTGATCGTATCGACGTCGCGGCGGTCAGCTTCAGTAAGTCTCAACTCGACGTCGTAGTCTTCATTGATCGATTCGTCCCGGAAACGTGAAACTTCTTCTTCACCGCCGACCATCAAGCGCAGGCTCGTGGCGATGTCGGACGTGTCGACGCCGAGATCCGCGGCACGATCGCGATCGATCACCACGCGCAACTCGGGCTTGTTGAGTTTCAGAGTTGTATCAGCATCAACAATGCCGCCGAGTGTTTTCGAGCGCTCGACAGATCGTCCGCATAACCAGCGAGCGCGACGAGCTCTGGTCCACGCAGCACGAAGTCAATATCAGTGCGGCCGCCGGTACCGAAGTTGAACGACTGCGCGTTGCGCACACCGATGCGCATCGGCGCGTACTTCTGGAGTCGCCGGCGCACTTCGACCATCACATCCTGTTGCGTGTAGTTTCCCCTAAACGCGTTGAGTGGATTACCTTTTTTCAGCTCAGTCCAGAATTTCCCAAAAGAGAGCGTGCGCTCCTCGTGCGGCGCGATGCGCACATACGCATTGCCCTGGTTTACACCCCCGAGAAAACTTCCACCTGCCGACGACAGCACGAGTCGCACACCGGGCGTGTCGAGAATGTCTTTCTCCATCGCCGTGATCACCTGGTTCATCACCGCGAGGTTCGTGCCTTCAGGACCGTTGACGCTGACTTCAAACTCCGCTTCGTCGACGTTCGTCGGAATGAACTCCTGCTTCACCGACCGATAAAGCGGCACGCTGGTCAAGACGATTGCGAACGCGACGACCGCAACCGCGATCCGATGCCGCATCGCAAACGCGAGCATGTGTGAGTAACCGGAGTCGATATAGCGATAAAAACCACGACGTGAAGCCGGACCATCGTGGCCGCCCTTCGCATCGCTCACGCGAATCAGTCGCGAACTCATCATCGGGGTGAGCGTGAACGAGACGAGCAAGCTGACGAGGATCGCGACGGCTGCAGTGATGCCGAACTGGTACAGGAAGCGTCCGGAAATGGACGACATGAACGACACGGGCAGGAAGATCACTACGAGAGACAGAGTTGTAGCCAGCACCGCGAGGCCGATGTCTTTCGTCGCTTCCCGCGCGGCTTCTTTCGAGTCGATTCGCTTTTCTTCAATGAAGCGGAAGATATTTTCGAGTACGACGATCGCGTCGTCGATAACCACGCCGACCATCAACACGAGCGCCAGCATCGTCACGCTGTTGAGCGTGAAGTTGAGCGCCTTCATCATGCCGAATGTCGAGATAACGGAACACGGAATCGCGACTGCGGCGATCAACGTCGAGCGCCACGACCGCATGAACACCAGCACGACGAGACTCGCGAGAATACTGCCGAGCACGAGATGGATCTGGATCTCGTGCAGCGCCGCTTCGATGTAACGCGACTGGTCACGAATGACCTCGACTTTTACGTCTGCCGGCAATTGCGCAGTGACACGCGGTAAAGCATCCTTCAGGCCCTTGATTACTTCGACCGTGTTCGCGCCCGACTGTCGTCTGATGTCGAGCGTAACCGTGGGAACTCCGTTGAGACGCGACAACGACCGCTGTTCTTTGGTTCCGTCTTCAACGCGACCCACGTCGCGCAGCCTGACGGGCGAGCCGTTCACATTCGCGATTACGAGATCGTTGAAGTCGCGTGGATCCGTAAACCTGCCGAGCGTGCGCAGTACGAGTTCTTCTCTACCGGTAGTGACGTTTCCACCCGGCACGTCAGCATTCTGCCGTTCGATAGCTTCGCGAATTTGCGAGATGGAGATCTGGTAAGCGGCCAGTCGCTCAGCGTCGATCCAGACATTGATCGCGCGATCGAGACCACCGACGACCTGCACCTCACCGACGCCGCTGATGCGTTCGAGTTGTGGGCGTACGACTTTGTCACCGAGTTCTGTTAGTTCTCTTAATGAACGATCGGCGGAGAGCGCGAGCGTTACAACCGGAGTACTGTCGTTATCAAACTTCTGAATGACGGGCGGAGTCGCATCTTCCGGCAGAGTACGGCCGAGTGTGTTGACGCGATCGCGTACGTCCTGCGTCGCTGATTCGAGATTTCGATCGAGCTTGAAAGTCGCGAGTACGATCGCGGTGCCCTGGCCGCAAACCGAGCGCAGCTCGCTGATGCCGTCAACCGTATTCACGACTTCTTCGATGGGTTGCGCGATCAGCGACTCGACCTCTTCGGGCGCCGCACCGGGAAGATTTACACGTACGGAAACAGTCGGAAGGTCAACGGAAGGAAAACGATCGACACCCAGCCGGAAAAAACCTGCCGCGCCCACC
>DATNDM010000443.1:0-5907 GCA_035553235.1 Pyrinomonadaceae bacterium
TTTGTCTCAAAAATCAGCAAATCATTGCTGGATCGGGTCAGTACAGGGAGCGGTAGCGACCTGGTCAGTGATCACAATGCGATGTTTGTAATCATTTTTGATTCCTATCATTTGACCAGGTCGCTACCGCTCCCTGTACTGACCCGATCCAAGCGCGATCCCGACTCTTGAGGCATCTAGCCGACCCCGGCGCTACCGCGCTCGACGAGGGTTAAACAATCTACCGTTGCGAGTGACCCCTCGCCACAGAAACGCGATGAGGTGTTGACGTTTTTGTCACGGCTTCTTAGTACAAGCTAGTAACCCTTATTCCCCTCCTTCAGCACGACGTCGTCCCGACTGAGGTCGTCGCACCTCCCAATAATTGTTCCCGGTTTCATCAGTAATAGCAGTCTGGCAGTTTTGGTAAACGTGGTCCATGGAGGCAAGGGCTCATATGGTTATGAGTCGCGGCAAGCCATTAGCCGTGCTGACGGTGACAGTTCTCATGCTCGGGGCGTTGACGACGCAGGCGCAGGAGCGTTTGTGCGACCCGGCTTTCGAGGATTGCCGGCATCCGATTTGGGACCTCATCGACGCGGAAACCGCCGGCATCGACGTCGCCTTCTGGTTTATGCAGGACGATTCGTACGCGACGAAGATCATCAACCGATTCAAAGCTGGTGTCCCTGTGCGCGTGCTGGTAGATCCACGCGCAAACCCGACCTACGCCGGCAACGAAGCTGTGCTCAACGAGTTGAAGGCCGCCGGTATCCCGATGCGTTACAAACTGAACGACGGCATACTGCATTGGAAGATGATGCTGTTTGTTGGTCAGGGCAAGCTCGAGTTTAGCGGCGCCAACTACTCCAGCAATTTCTTCGTCCCGGACGCACCAAACTCCAACTACTTCGACGAAGCCATCTACTTTACGAATGATCCGGCGCTGATTCAGAGCTTCAAGACGAAGTATGACGACGTTTGGACCAACACCCTCCAGTACGGCAATTTTGCGAACATAAATGGACCACTAACACGGAAGTATCCGACGTCGCCGATCAACTCGGAACTCAACTTTCCGCCGTCAGTCGACTCGAGTCAGGACTTTCTCGCCCGCACTCAGCAAAACATCAACGCGGAAACGAAGAAGATCGACGTCATCATGTACCGGATCACGAACCAGGCAGTCACGGACACGACGATCGCGGCGGCAAAACGAGGAGTGCCGGTGCGTCTCATCCACGAGCCTGACGAGTATCGGAATGTCGAGCGGCAGTGGGATTCGTGGAATGTCGACCGTATGTACATGGCGGGCGTGCAAATCAAGATGCGGAAACATCTCGGGCTGAACCACCAGAAGTCTGTTTTGCTGTATGGTCGCGCAATGACGATCTTCGGCTCGTCCAACTGGACCACGCCTTCAGCGAATTCGCAGTTGGAGCATAATCTCTTCACTACGAAGTCGTGGTTCTTCCAGTGGTTTGTGAATCAGTTTGAGCGTAAATGGGGGTCAACGACTGAGAATCAACCATTCGTACCGTTGCCGCCGGCGGCGCCGGTGAATCTCCTGCCCCTGAACGGCGCGACCGCTCAACCGACGACAATGTCGCTGCAATGGGAAGGTGGACCATGGTCGCACAAGTACGATATCTACTTTGGCACGAGTTCAAATCCGCCACTCTTAGTCGCAAACGCGACGACGACGCAAAGCGGCGCACAACCCGGCGAGCCACTCCTCGAAACCGGATCTGTCGATGATGGTGTGCAGGAGACTTACAAAATCCTGACAACGCTCCAGCCGAACACGACTTACTTCTGGCGCGTTGTCGGCAAGACGATGGCGAACCAGACGGCGAATGGGACCACGTGGAGTTTTACAACCGCCGCTGCGACTCCGACTCCCACTCCCACTCCTACACCCACACCCACACCGGCTCCCGGTGTGGCTCCCGTGCTACTCAACGATGGCTCGACGAACCGTGGTCTGGTGCTGCATTCACCTTTATTCACGCGCGAGCCTTTCGCCATCACCACGCCTCTGAACATGTCGCTCGATCAGCGAACGCGCGTCATGCTGTTTGCGAACAACATCGATCCGAGTACACGCAGCACATGGATCGTCACCGCCGTTTCGACAACCGGAATTCAGTATCAACTTCCCGTCGAGTTTGCGGCAAAAGGTCCCGGCGCCGACTCCGTAACAAGTTTCATCGTCATTCTCCCCCAGGATCCATCCCTGCACGGCGACCTCACCGTAACCTTAACGGCCGCAGGTGTCCGCAGTAACCCCATCGTCTTCGGAACCCGCTGACGCGTAGCTATCAAAGGCACAAAAACACAAAATGTAATACCATCTTGCCCGCTGTCCTTTTGATATGTGTTTTCGTGACTTTTGTGGCTAAAGTTCTCTGAAGGAGGATCGACATGTCTCTTTGGGAAAATAGATACGCCGAACAACGACCACGCAAACTGCTCGCACTCGACGGTGGCGGGATTCGTGGGGTCATGACGTTGCAGGTATTGATACGCATGGAGGAGATGCTCGCCGAGCAGAGCGGGCAGGGCGACGACTTCCGCCTCTGCAACTTCTTCGACTACATCGGCGGCACCAGCACGGGCGCAATCATCGCCGCCGGACTCGCCATCGGTAAATCAGCGCGCTTCCTGTCTGACTTTTATAAAGAAGTTGGACCAGCAATGTTTGAGAAGTCATTCATACTCAAGCGTCTCAAGCACCTTTACAAGAGCGAGCCGCTCACAGAAAAACTCCAGGAAGTGTATGGCGCCGACACGATGCTCGACTCCGACAAGCTGAAGTGCCTGCTGCTCGTCGTCACACGCAACGTCACCACCGACTCACCGTGGCCCATCAGCACTAACCCACGCGCTAAGTACAACGAACCAAACCGTCCTGATCGAAATACACAGATACCGCTCTGGCAACTCGTGCGCGCGAGTACAGCAGCGCCCGTGTTCTTCCCGCCTGAGGTCGTGCAATGGGATGAAGACGATCCTTCGAAAGCATTTCTGTTCGAGGACGGCGGCCTGACGCCTTATAACAACCCGGCGTTTCTGATCGCGCGCATGGCTACACATCCGGCCTACAACCTCGGTTGGCCCACCGGCGAAAAGAAGCTGCTCGTCATGTCGATCGGCACCGGATCGGCGCCGAGTGTTGACGCTGAGGTTTACAGTGGCGGCAAGAATGCTTTCTCGAATCTCATCAGCTTTCCATCCGCGCTGATGTATGGCGCTTCAGTGGATCAGGACATCAACTGTCGCATCATCGGTCGTTGCATACACGGCGGTGAGTACGACAAAGAGCTCGGACGTTGCGACACTGAGATCGATAGTGAAGTCGGTGATCTCGTGTATCGCACCGATCCGATTCCGGATGACTTAGGCCGGCAATTCACTTACGCGCGTTACAATGCGGAACTGTCAAAGAAGTGGCTCGAGAAACGCGGACTCGGCGACGTCGATCCCGCCAAAGTTTCCCAACTCGATTCAATCGATGCCATCCCCGACCTCGTGCGGGTCGGACAGGCACTCGCCAACGAAGTCAGGATCGAACATTTCCGGCTCGATCATTTTGGACAGTTCTACCAGTGATTTCAGGAGCATTAAGCAATGCGCGCCTTCATCATTCGACCTTTCGGTACTAAGAATGACATCAACTTCGACGCCGTCGAGCAGAACCTCATCGATCCGGCGCTCAACCAGTTGGAAATCACTGGCCGCACCACCATGGAGATCCGCCGTCAGGGAAACATTCGCGTCGACATGTTCCAGCGTTTGTTGACGGCCGACCTTGTGATCGCTGACATCTCGATCCACAACGCCAACGTTTATTACGAGCTTGGCGTGCGGCATGCGTTACGCGGCAGGCACACGTTCATGATTCGCGCGCGCGGCTCGGGGATCAAGACCGATGAAGTCCCTTTCGACATCAAGACCGATCGCTATCTCACGTACGACGGCGTGAATCCCGCGTCCAGTCTCGACGACCTCGTCGCGGGCCTGCGACAAACGATTAATTCCGAGTCGGAAGATAGCCCGGTGTTTCAGATGTTGCCGGATCTTGCGGAGCAGGACCGCGCACGATTTCTACCGATTCCGCGTGACTTTCGCGAAGAGGTTGAACGTGCAAAGGAGAAGAAAGATCTCGGCGATCTGGAGTTGCTGGCGTTCGAAGCTCGCGGGTTTGAATGGGAAATCGAAGGGATGCGTCTCGTCGGCCGGGCCCAGTTTGAGTTGAAGGCGTTCGAGGGCGCGCGCGTTACGTGGGAAGCAATACGCAAGCAGGATGAACTGGATGTGGAGGCCAATACGATGCTGGGCACGATCCAGCAACGTCTCGGCGATCTGACCAGTTCTGATCAAGCTTTGAAGCGCGTGATTAGTATTACTGGTCTCGACGACGAGCGCCGTGCGGAAGTTCGTTCCCTCTTAGGTCGCAATGCGAAGTCCCGCTGGTCGGCCGAGTGGAGACAGGCAGAGTCGTTAGCCGATCGTCAGCGGCGTGCGTTGCTGTCGCCATTCCTCGACGAATCGCTCGAAGCTTACAGCGCGGCCCTCAACGAGGATCTCAACCATTACTACTCCGGCCTCAGCACACTCGCGATGCTGACGATCCAAACGAAGTTAGCGGAACTGTTGCCGGACGTTTGGGCTGAGAGGTTCGACGAAGAAGAGGACGCTCAGCGCGAACTCGACTCGCGCAAGAAGCAGTTGCAAAAGGTCTCGTCGACTGTCGAACTGTCAGTGCAGGCGGCAGTAGACCGGCTGAAACAAGAGCAGCGCACGGACATGTGGGTGGAGCTGAGTGAGGCCGATCTGTGTTTTCTCACTTCGAAGAGGCCGACGAAAGTCTCGAGTGCTTATCGTCGCGCGCTCGCTGATACACCGGAGTTTGTCGGTGATGTGGTCCGGCGTCAGCTTGGCTTGTATCACGATCTCGGTTTACTCGAAGAGAATGTGCAAGCTGCGTTGGGTGCGCTTGGACCAGCTCCAGTCGTGGCGTCAACGGCTGCTGGACCAACGCGCGTACTGTTGTTTACGGGTCACATGGTTGATGCTCCGGGGCGAGCGGAACCCAGGTTTCCGGCTGACAAAGTGGACGTCGCGAAGCAGAAGATCGCGGAAGTTGTAGCGGCGGAGCAACAGATCGCGGGTGGGATTGCGTACGGCATTGCGGGCGGCGCGAGTGGTGGCGACATTCTCTTCCACCAGGTTTGCGAAGCGCTGAATATCCCGACTCACATTTATCTCGCGGTGCCGCGCGAGCTCTACATTCGCGCTTCGGTTGCGGCGGCTGGACCGCAATGGATTGAAGAGTTCAATCGTTTGGTGCGGTCGCGGCCGGTGCGCGTGCTTTGCGATTCGAAGGAGTTGCCGCGCTGGCTTCAGGAAAAACCTGGCTACAACATTTGGCAACGCAATAACCTGTGGAACTTGTACAACGCGTTCGCGGCGGTGGGCGGTGAGAACGTGACGCTCATCGCGTTGTGGAATGGTGCGACCGGAGATGGCGCGGGCGGCACCGCTGACATGGTAGAGAAAGCGCAGGAGCGCGGCGCGAAGACCATCATCCTCGACACGAAAAAGATCTTCGCATAACGAACCGAGCCGTCCACAGATTACGCCGATTCTGCGTAATCAGTGGACGGCTTTGTGCTTTAAGGTATCTGAAATACATGGATCGAGTAACCCTGCGGCAAGGTTGGTTGTATTGTCTGCCAGACTTCTGCAGGCATCTCGCCGGCGTCGAGTAACACCGACTTCTCGATGATCGGAAGTTTCTCGAGCTGCCGGTAGCCGTTCTTCACAAAGACATCTTCGGGATTGTCCGCCGTAAACTTGAACGTTGCACCCATGCCGGTGAACTTCTCGTGCATGGAGCTCGCGGTCGTCTCGAAAAAATCGCGC
>DATNDM010000444.1:0-6125 GCA_035553235.1 Pyrinomonadaceae bacterium
AGTTAGTGTATTATGATTTTTCGTTTCCTAAACCTAATGTTGCTGCAATCCTTCGGACAATCGTTCCAGTCGCCACTCGTTCGCATCATCCTCGCAGTGCTTGCGCTCGGCTTGCTTTATATACTGGGGCGCGAGGTGCGCAAGATCCCGCCGAAGCTGTTGACCTTGATGGCGACGGCGTTCATCGACATGGTCGGCGTGTTGATGATCTTTCCGCTGCTGCCTTTTTACGTTAAGCAACTCGGCGGTGAGGGGCTAGTGATTTTCGGGTTGCACTTCGGCATCGGCGTCATTGCCGGTTTCATTATCAGCTCTTTCACAGTTGCACAGTTGATCAGTGCGCCGATGTGGGGTCGCTTCTCGGATCGCGTAGGCCGCCGGCCGACGCTCCTCATCGCCCTGACCGCATCAGGAATCGCTTACCTGATCTTCGGCTTTGCGAACTCGCTGTTTTTGCTGTTCCTCTCGCGCGTCGTGCAGGGCGCCGGTGGTGGGACTGTCGGCGTGATTCAGGCATACGTTGCTGACTCAACCGCGCCACAGGACCGCACGCGCGCACTCGGCTGGCTTTCAGCTACCACAAACCTCGGCGTCGCGCTTGGTCCGGTGCTCGGTTCGTTCGCCATCACGCTCGGTAAGCGCGACCTGATGCCTGGCTCAGCGACATTGCAGATGGGCCACGCGGCGCCTGGCATCATCGCCGCGATACTCTGTGCTGTTAACATTGCTTTTGCCGCGCGTTACCTCACCGAGTCGCGTGATGCGACTGAACACGCACCCGTTGCAGGCGAGGTGAAACGAACGTCACGCGAGGTTATCTGGCGCGTGATTTCTCACTCGAAGGAAACTCCGTCAAGACTCATCTGGATTTACGCGATTGCGATGGGTGCGTACCAGGGTAGTTTTGCAGTGCTCGCGCTCTTTCTTAACTATCGCTTTCAGGTGACTGAACAAACGATTGGTTACTTTTTCATGTACGTCGGCTCGATCTCCGTCTTCACGCGCGTGCTGCTGCTGGGACGCATGGTCGACTGGCTAGGGGAAACAAAACTATCGCGACTCGGTCTTTCACTGCTGGCGCTTGGTGTGATGGGAATGTCGCAGTCGCATACACTGTGGATGCTCGGAATCGCGGTCGCTTTGATCCCACTCGGAACCGCGTTCACTTTTCCATGTGTGACGGCGCTACTGTCGCGCGTGATCAGTCCCCGCGAACGCGGACTCTACATGGGAATGCAACAGACGTATGGCGGGGTTGCGCGTGCGCTCGCGCCGCTCTTCTTTGGCTGGTCGTTCGATAAGCTCGGCGCGTCGTCACCTTACCTGATCGCGTCGGGTTTTATCCTCGCAACGATCTTTCTCAGTCCGCAGATCACGCACGTTCCGCAGAAAGCAGCGCTGCCGAAACAGTCTACCGAAAACGCATAGCGCTACTGTCGAACAACTTCCGGGGAATTGTCGCTCTTCACTCTCTTATGTGGATCCGGAACGTGGATCGAAGTCTCGACTGAGTTTGTGTAACGGTTCTGGCCTTCGTCGAACCTGCCGTCCGCGTTGACGGTGACGCGCACGATGTAATCGCCTTCAGGAACGCCGGTGATATCGATCCACTGTCCGATCTGTTTCTTGTAATACCAACCAGCCCAACCGGACGTTATACCCTGTGAACTGCAGTTGAAGTCGTTACTCTTGTCGCCTTCGAATTTGAACGAGTCTCCAAGGCAAAGACCCTGTTTGTGTCCGGCCAGGACGACGGTCCGTTCCTTGTTGAGCAACTCATAATTCGAAAAGTCTCGGATACGATTGAAACCCTGACAGGGATTAAGCTCGAATTGATCCGCGTGGGGATTATTTGAATCGCCGCGATCGCCGGCCACAAGATCACCATTGCCGCTGTTCATCACGATTGTGTCGAAACGAAGGAGACGACGCTTGCCGGCGCCTCCGACCGCGCCCTCCTGGATCGCGCAATTGCCTTCGGTGAAGAGTCGATCGACGATCTCCAGCGATGAAACAAACTTCTGCGGATCAACTACGAGATCGGGTTTGCCGCCGTTGTCATAGACGGGAAACTGCTTCGGGGCACTCGACCTTTGCGATAGGACAGACGTAGGAATCAGTGCAAGCGAAAGTAGTGTGATAAAGATTACTCTTCTCATAACCGAATAATACATCGGCAGTCTGAATGCACAACCGAATTTTTCATGCTTGTGCGGCTTTTGTGGCTACTCGTTCAGGTTATCAAGGCCCGCAAACTTCCAGCCGGTCCGCGTCTGCTCGAAATGATAGATTACGACCTCGTTTCCGGCGGCGTCCGGACAGGCGACACTGAAACGTTTCGGGTTTTCCGGATCGATCTCGATCTTCGCCTTGCTGAAACAGGCAGCGGCGTCGGTCTGTTCGTTGAAGATTTGTCGATATCGTTTGCTAAGCTGGGCCTTGGTCCTGATCGGCGGGATGCCGTAAGACATCGCGAGTGGAAACTTGGACAGACGCGCGATCGTCTCAACGTCGTGCTTGCCGACGGCCGCTTTAAAACTCTGAAAGAAAGTCTCAGCGGAGTCGGCGCCGCTGAGCAACAGGAGTAAAGAAAGAGTTGTTAGGGTTTTCATAGTGGTACAATCCGCGGCTAATACTAAAACGAAAGGTGCAATTTGGCGATGCTCAAAAGTTTCGTGATTGCTCTGGTCTGTCTCGCAGCATTTATTTTTTCCGGCTGCAAAAAGAAGGAAGTCGCCACGCGGGCGGGAGATTCAACCGCGCCGGTGGAGGGAGTTGAAAAAGTGAAACCCGCACCCGGAACCGGGAACGTGCAGGGGAAAGTGCTTTACAACAACGCTCCGGTTGCGAATATCGATGTGAGATTGTGTGAGACGTTCAGTCGGTTCCTCAGTGGTTGCGGCGGGAAGATCTATACGGCCAAGACGGATAAAGACGGCGACTTTGTAATCACGAATGTGCCGCCGAAAGAGTATGAGGGATTGACTGTCCGCGTCTTCGATACCGATTCGTATGTGTTTGCGACAACCGGTATCGCGGGTATCTCGTCGGCGAAGTACAACGTCGTTGCCGACAAGACACTCTTTGTCGCGCCGACGCATTTGTTCAAGGGCGACTTGCAGATCATAAATCCGAAAGCCGGATCGACTGTGAGCGGCGAGAATCTCGAGTTGAAGTGGGAGCCTTATCCTGATGCGGCGTACTACAAGTTCTCACTCTCGCCGGACGAGCATTTAGTCACACCGCCGTACATCAACGAGCGTGTCGATGATTCGTCGTTCAAAGTCACCAAGCCGCTGCAGAAGGGAACTTATCGATTTAAAGTGGAGGCATACAACAAAAGCGATAGGAAGCTGTCGGAGACCGCGGACGATATCAACTTTACGGTTAATTAGCCTACAAAAGCATAACGGATCACAAAAGGCACAAAACAGACTTTGTAATCTGCTTTGTGCCTTTTTTTGGCTACGCTTCGGAGGTCTACTTCGGCGATGTCTTCACTTGAGCTATATTCGAGTACGCCGAATTCCCTGAGGCATTAAACGCCCTCACACGGTACCGGTACCAGGTGTTCTTGGTCAGCCCCGTATTCGGGAACGTCGTGACGTTCGATCCGACCTGCGCTATCTGCGCAAAGTTGGTACAGCTATTACCCGTACACCGCTCGATGCTGAAGCCAGTCTCGTTGGTCGAGTTGTCCGTCCACGACAGATTGATCTGTGTCGCTGAGACGGCGGTTCCCGACAAATTACTCGGCGCGTTCGGCACTGGCTGAGGCGTCGGTGTCGGCGTTGGAGTCGGTGTCGGTGTTGGTGTTGGAGTCGGGGTTGCCGTTGGTGTCGGAGTTGGCGTTGGCGTTGGCGTTGGATTGCCACCACCACACGTCGGGAAGCGGAAGGATCCGATTCTCGTGCGCCAGTTGAACTGGCTCGTCGTCGTGTAATACTCCGACGTAAACCAGAACGTACAATCATCCACCGGATCGACGGTCAGTGACGAATAATCACCCCAGCGACTCCCGGTACCACTCTGACTTCCGGTTCCCGCAAAAAGAGTAGCCTCGCCCTGGCCCAACGTGTTGAGCGGATCCGAAGCAAGACGTCCCGCATAACGCAACTGCGGGAAGATTGTCGAACTCGAAGCGCTGTAACCGATCGCGATGTTTCCGTCCTGGTCCATCGCGGCGCTTCCCATCCAGCGCCAGGTCGTGTCTGGCTGATACGTGCTCTCCTGATTCACGGTCACGGGCCCGTTGGTCACGTTGCGCAACTCAAACCAGCGAATACCGGCAACCGAGTTCGCGCTTACCGTGTAGTTGCCCACCACCGACTCGTGCGTCCCGAAGTTACGATACGCAAGTCTGAACATCAGCCGGTCGCCGATGCCGTCCAGACGCGAAGTCGTGCCGCTTTGCGGTACACACGAACGCGTGGTAGCGCAGAGTTGTGTGAATCCAGCCGCAGCCGGATTGGCAAACTGCGTAAAGGTGGAGTTGCCGGGCGTTGCGAAATCGACGTGGAAGTGGAACGTCTTGTAACCACCAGCGCCGGGGAATTCCACGAATGTCGCGGGCGCGCCGGCCGGCGGCAGAGTTGAACCGTCAAGATCCGCGGGCAGAAACACTTCTTCCGCTGATCCGCCAGTAACGCCGGGCGTAATGAAAGTGGCCGGCAAACCCGAGAGCATCTTGGTCCGGTCGAAAGCGAAAGCTTGCGGTCCCAGGAACGCCGTGCCACTCGAGTTGAACACGTTCATGCTCATGTAGTAGCCGTCGGGCCAAACACCGAGGTGCGGATAGTCGAAGAAGTTGGAGCCGAGATGAAAATCGTAGCGATGATACGAGCCGGTCGCGTCGCCAGTGGTTGAAACGGCCACGCATTCATCGGTTGGAACGGAAACACCGGCGAACTGCGTGATCACCCAGCGGTCTGCGAGCTGGTCGTACATGACGACCGGATCGCCGTTACCGTTGGATTCACAAACGCCGCCGAAACCACCCCAGATGGTGGAGATGCCTGATGGTCCCAGTAACGAAGCTCCGGTTGTCTTATCAAACACCTGAAACCCTTCGTTGACGATCTGGACGTATTGCGTGGTTCCGACTTCGCCGTTTGTATCCGGGGGAGCGCAGTTACAGGCGACGCCCGGAAACGGAATCCCGTTGAAGTTCGCGTCAGTGGTCGGCATGTTCGCGGCGGTGAACTCGTCAGCGGCGATTGTCCGTTGCACCACGCGATCGGGAGCGTCTTTGTGCGGATGCGCAACCTTCGGGTTCTCATTGGCTTCCTTCTTCGGCTTGAAAACAGGTTGCTGCTTCATTTCGCGAACGGGCTGCGACGTGTCGTTGCGGATTGACTGGCCGACGGTCATGTCAGATTTACGGCCCTGCACAGGGGCATTTGCTGCTGACGATCTGGCCGCCTCAATAATGCGAGGCACCGTCACGATCGCGGCAAAAAACAGAACTGCCGTGACCAGAACTAAGATTCTGATGCGCATCCTTGATCTCCTTCGGGTTTAAGTGTGTTCCGAGACAAACGAGGGCCCACCTTTGGGGATGTGTACTGCTGTTGATCGTATGTCCGAGGTAAAGACGTCCGAAAAGCAGGACGAAACTACCATAGCTTTGTAAAAAAGACCACGAGAAACTAGGCGGCCAGGCTTACAACCTAAACCTGTAAATGCCTAATTACCCTGCAAATCCTGTAAAATGCCAGCACAGTGACCAAAAACATGTGCCGGTCTACAGCTTTGCCTCGAAGGTCAGAAATCTTTGTTGGATCGGGTCAGTACAGGGAGCAGTAGCGACCTGGTCGTGATCAGCATGCGATATTTCTGACGATTCTTGATTCCTATGGTTTGACCAGGTCGCTACGCTATATATGAAAGGGCGCTCCCTGTACTGACCGGATCCAAGCGCCATCCCGAATTTTGGGGCAAAGCCCCCGGTCTACCTGCTGCGCATAGAAGGTGGTAAATTCACCCCCAGCAATAATCACCCCGACGACGCAAGACTGTTTTCAAGGAGCCTAAGCAATGAAAGTATTTCGCATTATTGTCGCCGTAGCCGCATTCGTGGCGTTCGCCATCATCGTCCAGACGCAGACACGACCCACGCCACCGCC
>DATNDM010000445.1:0-5644 GCA_035553235.1 Pyrinomonadaceae bacterium
TGAAGCTGCGCGTATTGATAGCTCTTGTAGCCGACGCGATGGCGCGCGCCGGTGGCCCGAGTCAGGAACGTCGCCGTCGTTCCGCCGTGCAGGTTGTAAACAACATCGTAATTCGCGGCGCGCAGTTCTCGCGCGACACGCGCCCGCGTCATAAATCCACCACGTTCGAGCACGATCACGTTGTTAATGTGCGGGTGATTGTCGAGCAGCGGCGCAACCCAATCCTCGACGAGAATGTCGACCGTCACGTTCGGCAGAAAACGTTTCAACGCGAAGAGCGAAGGCGTCGCCAAGACCGTGTCGCCGATCGATCGCAGGCGCACCAGCAACACTCTTCGCACGTCCGACCAATCCCAACGCGACGGCGCCAGCGGCTCCGGCTGTGATCCGTAGTTTGCCTGTGTTTCGATGACGCGTAACTGTGGAGAGAACTCAACGATGTCGCGTAGGCTGTTCATCGCCTCAATCTTCGATGCAGGCCTCGTCGATAAGCATTACGGGGATGTCGTCGCGAATCGGGTAAACGCGTTTGCACTCGACGCATTTGAGCGCACTCTCGTCGGGTTTGAGCTCAACCTTCGCCTTGCAAGCCGGACACGCGAGCATTTCCAAGAGTTCCTGACTGACTGCCATTGGCTAGACCTTTCTAAGCGGCATTGCGCGGGAATGCGGAAAGCTTATCACAGTGAACGACGAAGATCTTAAGCTCCTCTGCCTAATCTCGGCGTCCTCTGCGTCTCTGCGGTAGAAGAAAACGGAAAAAATATGCACCGCAGAGACGCAGAGGACGCCGAGACTACGCAGAGAAGATTCCAAACGACGTCACTACTTAAAGGAGTTTACATGACCTATACTTTTATCCATGTCACTCGAATTCGCACTGCAATACAGCTGCCCCCTGCGCGCCAATTATTCCGAGCGTCATTTGCGCGAGTGGGGACGACTGAGCAGCCTGCACGCAAAGCTCACCACGGGCGATGCCAGCGCTCCGTCAGTCGACAAGCTGCAATGGGTTGAAAACGCGAGCGCCGAGATCGAGCGCATGCAGGAGGCGACGATCGTCTGTTCGCACTGTCCGGCATGTTTACCCTTCGACACTGCCGGCGAGGGCGAATCTGTAGGCTGTCTCGGGCGAATCAACTATCCCGTCGAAGCGCAGTTTGAAAAGTTTCTCGCGGATCGGGTGCAACTCTCGCTCGACACGCTCGATCCTGACGATCAGCCACGATTGCTTCGTATTCTCGTCGACCCGGAGTCGCCGTTCGACGGTGAGGCGACGAAGGAGTTGCGGCGTGTTGTTACTGAGAATGGTTTGCGGTTTTTCGAGTTGCGCGTGCCGATCGTGCTGACGCGTGAAGCGGCGCGGCTCACAACTGACAACATCTTCGATCTACTCGCCGGGTTCCGATCAGACGACAGCGATATAACAACCTACACACGCGAACTGCCGTTCGAAGCCGCCGGCGATTACTACGATTTTCTCGATCTGGTTTTGCGAAGTGAGTTGAGCCAGTCGGAAGTCGCGCGGCTGACGTCACGCAGTCGAAACTACAATCAGTTTCTGCGGCTGCTCACGGCGATTGAAAAAGCGGAGGCACTCAATACGCGCGTCCTGATTGATTGATTCTGTTTGTGCTTTTTATCGCTACTGCTTCTTTTCGTCTAACATCCGGAGCGTGTCGAGGATGAGATTGGTATTGCTGAGTGCTTCGATGCGGGTCTGGAACTGTTCCGCGGTCTTCTGAAATTCAAATGTGCCGCTCGTGATCTCCACTACCTGCTGAAATGCCTGCTCGCCAACTTCTTTGCCACACGCTGCGTCAACGATGCGACCGTCGTTAAATTTCACCTGGCCCTCGCGGTTTTCGCTGGTGAGGGTCAGGATGCCGTTGAGGCGTGCGTTTTCGATCACTTGCATCGCGTCGAAGACGCTCACGGCGCTGAGATCGCCGGCGAGCGTAAAGTGTTTGCGTTCGAAATGGGCCTCCGCTGCGGGTACGGGCTTCAGATCGGGACGACGAGCGCGGCGAATAGCTTCAAGTCCACGTGCAATGTTTATCCGACCATCGAATTGTTTGGCTTCGAGCAGACGGTCGTGGGCCGTGTCGAAGTCTTCGCGCTCGATGTAAATGCTGGCGAGGGCCAGACATTGGCGCGCGGCCTCTTCGGTCTGCTTGTGAGCGGCGCAAATTTCACGCAGGCGCTCGCGCAGTTTGACGGACCGGCCGTTTACGTCGAGGGCTGTGCGGAGCCGTTTGATGGCCCTTTCCGGCGCCTGATACTTGATGAAGAGCTCGGCATCGAGCAAAGCGGCTTCGATCTCGCTGACGTGCTCTGTTTGTGAGTCAGTGGCCGGCATCGAGCGAAGTTTACCATAAGCCATTTGGGCGCCGGCGACACGAAATGGTGCCCGCGCTGGTCCTTTTCTGCATCGAAATACGCGTTACGAGTGGGGAGATTCGATTGGCATGCAACCTGCGAGGCCCACGAATCGTTAGTCCCTCAATAGAAAGGATTGGCGAATTACCATGAACCGGTGGATGAAAAGAAGAATCGAACGCTCACGGGCACGATGCCGTAGCCACAGATAAACACGGATTTTCACGGATCAGCGAGTTTTCTTTCTGGGGTTGTCATAGATCAATCTTCTAACCTCAGGCTTCACTCCAAAATTAAGCAGCAAGCCGATCTCGATATCCGTAGCCCGCAGATAATTCAGCAGTTGCGCCTTGTGTGAGGAGTCCAAAGTGCGTGCCGCTTTCAGTTCAAGCAGCACACACTTTTCGACCAACAAATCTCCCTCAAAGCAGCCCACCTGACGGCCACGAAACCAAACTGGAATCTCCACGCCACTGTGTACAGTTAGGCCAGCATCCTTGAGCGCAAAATAAAGAGATTTGTGGTAGACCGACTCCAGAAACCCGTGTCCCAATGCGTTATAGACGTCATAGAACACAGCAATAATTCTCTGCGTCAGGTCATGATGCTTTAAATCGGTGATCATCGGTGTGAATCCGTGGCTAAAAGTCAATCTTCACCCCAACGCGGATCTGCCTGGGGCGCATCGTCCGCTTAGCCTCCAGCAATGAATCGATAAACTCATCCAAAACTAAACACCGTCTTATTCAACACATTATCGAACTCGACCGACGGCCTCACCACCACACGCCCGAAATGAACCTCGCGCGTCACATTCAGATCGAACACGAATAACCCAGGCCCACGGCCGGCATTCCGTGGCAGATTCCCGACCTGCCCAATCGGCGGCACACTAAACCCCTCGATCACGCCACCCTCTCCGGGCCGGCGCCAGCGCAACTCGCGCAAATCTCCTTCGTAGTTCGGCCGATCATTTGAGACATCGTCGAGATTCCGATCGACACCACCAATCGAAATATTGAACGGCGCACCCGACGCGACTCGCCAGATGGGCGACAACTGCAACACGCGGAGATCAAACGTCCCGGAGAACACAAACCGGTGCCGCCGATCGAGCAAACTGCGCGCGCGTTCTGCGCGAAAATCTCCCGGCACGACCGCGTCCGAAGTATTGACGATCCCATCATCAACCAAACTCGAAAGCGTGTAGCCCGCTCGAAACGCAAATCTGGAAGCGAATTGTTTACGGAGCTCGATCGTCATCGCGTGGTAGAAACTGTTTCCAGCGGAGACGAGCTGCTCGAGTTCGCCGCGCGCCGGATCCGGCCGCAGTTGATTGATTGCAGCAAGCGCGACGTCGAGCATCGTGCTCGAGGAAGGATTGTTGAGATTCATCACCGACACCGGGACACCAAACTCGATCGAGCGAATCACTGCGTTGGAGTCTTTGCTGCCGTAAACGAACCTGACCAACTCGCCCGCAGTCGCAGCGTTGTAAAGCGGACGCGTCGCAGTCGCTGGATTGATGAAGTTAGTGAAGTCGCGCGAAGCAAGAAACTCGGTGAAGTTCTTGTAACCGGCGGGAAGCACAGGCGCGTTGGCGTTGAACTCGCGCCACAGATGTATGCCACGTGTGAAGGTGAAGTTTGCTTCGAACGAATAACGGCGACCGAGATCGCGCTCGATTCCGGCATTGACTTGATAACTCTCCGGAATTCGTAATCGCGGATCAAGACGCCGAGAAAAATCCGTATTTCTAACGCCCAACTCGCGAATTAACAGTGAATCAGCAGTGAGCGTTTGCGGAAAGCGCAGGTTCGCGGCAATGAACGCGCGCCGTTGAGCCGCGGTCATCAGCTTTCCAGTCGACGGATCGCGAAGCTGGTTCGTGTCGAAGAAGAGTTGCTGTTGTCCGAGCGTGAAATCGTCGATGGTACGCAGCAACGGACGATTGAAAAAGATGCCACTGCCGAAACGAAAGACGAGTTTGCCCGAGTCAAGCGGGCTGTACGAAACGGAAAAGCGCGGTCCGAAGTTGTTCCCATCGCGCAGAATTGTTTCGAATTCGTATCGCAAGCCGTAACTCAACATCAGCTTCGGATGTATTTGCCATTCATCGTGAACAAACACGCCCGTGTAGAGATTCTTCTGCGTCGATGAGCTTTGGAAGTTCTGTCGAAAGCGGCTCGGAACACCGGCCAAAAAATCACCAGCGCTCGCGAAGTTGAACGTGCCGCTGAGATCCGCGAGGTCGATGAACGTCGAACGCACGTGATGAAGATCGGCGCCGAACTTCAGCGAATGATCTGCGTTCACGAACGAAAGCACGTTTTGCAGTTGTACACGCTCTTCACGTCGATCATTGCCGCCCGATGTCGACGAGCCGGCAACCAGAGTTCCGGTGCGTCGCTCTGGATCGTCAGCCGGCAATGGATCGTTGAGTGTGATCAGTACGACCGGCGCATCGCCGCCGCGAGCCTCGAACGCGGGCGCGAGTCGCGAATACTGAAAGCGCGCCTGGTTCACGAGGCGTTCGGAAAAAACGAACGTGTCGGAATACGAGATCGCGTCGGAATCGCGACGCCGGCCCTGCAACGCTTCAGCGAGTCGATTGCCGCCGCCAAACCCGCGCAGATTGATCAGCCGCCCACGCAGATACACAATCGAAGCGTTGTGCATCGGACCGAACTGATGATCGACGCGCGTGGTGACGCTCGTGTTCTTCTGCGGCGTGCTGATAGATGAGATGAGCGGCGCGACTTCCGCCGCGAGCTCCGGCTCTTCTGCATCTTCAAGCCGTACGCGACTAAACGTCGTTGGTGATGGCAATTGAAAAATCGGATTTTTCTTGACCGGCACCAGCGTGTCGATCAGCGCGCTGTCTAAAACGTGGTTCCGCTCATAAGAAACAAAGAAAACTGTCTCTTTGTAGACTGGACCACCAAACGTGAACCCGCCCGTGTGCTCCTGCAATGGCAACCGCGGAATACCGAGCGAGTTATTCCTCCACGTATTTGCGTCGAGCGCCTCGTCCTTGAAGTAATAGAACCCGCGGCCGTGAAACTGCTTCGAGCCGCTCCGCGTGCGCAGGTTGACGCGCCCGCCCGATGCACGACCGTACTCCGCCGAAAACTGGTTCGTAATTACCTGCACTTCCGCGACCGCGTCGAGCGACGGTTGAAAGCGTTCGCGCGCAGCACGATCGTCGTTGTTGTCGAGCCCATCGATCGTCAGGTTGTTTGAATACGCCGGCGCGCCGGCGAGC
>DATNDM010000446.1:0-6716 GCA_035553235.1 Pyrinomonadaceae bacterium
GAGATTTCAGATCGCAAGTCGATCAGCGAATCAGTCGGCGCACACGGCACGTAACCTTCCTTCGGGCGAATGCGATAGCCGAGATTTGATCCGGCAAACTCGTTCGCGTCGCGACCGCTGTTCCAGTGTGCTTCGTCTGAGTCGATGGCGAATCCGGCTGAGTTCTGATCGTTGTGAAACTTCACCGAATCGAACACGAAAAACTCGGCTTCGGGACCGAAGTAAGCAGTGTCAGCAAGACCGGTGAATTTCAGGTAGCTCTCGGCTCGTTGGGCAACCGAACGCGGATCGAAGGCATATCCTTCTTTCGTTATTGGATCGACGGCACTGCCGATCAAACAGAGCGTCGGCTGTTCCGAAAATGGATCCATCCAGAAGCGGGTGGCGTCGGGGACGAGCAACATGTCTGACTCGTGAATGGCAGCCCAGCCGCGAATGGAAGACGCGTCGAAGCCAAAGCCGTCTTCGAACTGGTCTTCGCCGAGCTCGGCAATGGGGAAGGTAAGGTGTTGCCAGGAGCCGGGCAAATCCGTGAAGCGAACAGAAACGAATTTGGCGCCCTGGTCGGCAGCATATTTCAAGACAGTCTTAGGGTTCATTTTCTCTCCTGACGATTGATTTCGAGGGTGGTGGGGGTGCTCTTCGCCCCTGCGCGTTGTTTGGTGCGAAGTATTTTGGCGTGCTTAACGACTTTGAGAAAACAGTCGTACGGCATTGAAGGGCTTCACGTAAAAAGCTGTGATTATAGTCGCGAACAAAACAATGTCAAGGCTCAGCCACGGATTTCTCTGCGTAAACTCTGCGTCCTCTGCGCCTCTGCGGTGAATCTGACTTGAACCGTCATTTACCGCAGAGGCGCAGAGGACGCAGAGTTTACGCAGAGGATTTTCGGCTAAATCCGCAGTTTTGCAGGCGTTATGAAACAAAAAAGTTATAGACCGCAGCGCCCGTTTTCTGTTACATTCCACCGCTAAAGCGTTCCACCCAAACAACAAACTCCGCAACTCGATTCGGAAAATGTACATCTGTGTTTCAGCTAAAGGGATTAATATCGTTCAAGTTTTATTTTTGAGGCAGGAGACCGCTAATTGACCACGGCAATCGAGCAGACGCTCGAAACTTATGGAATCGAAAACTGGGGCGCTGGCTACTTTGACGTAAACCGGAAGGGAAACCTTATCGTCCGCCCCGTCGAGGGAGATCCTCGATCCGCGGACCTCAAAGAGATTATCGATGACCTCGCCAAACGTGGCATCACGACGCCGGTGCTGCTGCGTTTCCCGCAGTTGGTCGCAGCTCAAGTAAGAAAGCTTCAGCGCGCGTTTAGCCGCTCGATTCGCGAGTTTGAATACCAGGGCGCGCACATGTGTGTTTACCCGATGAAGGTGAACCAGCAGCGCGCCGTCGTCGAAGAGTACCTGCGCGAAGGCTCACGTTACGACTTCGGACTCGAAGCCGGTTCGAAAGCCGAGCTCTACGCGGCGCTCGCGCTCGAACAGCCGAGCGACAGCCTGCTCGTGCTCAACGGTTTCAAGGACCAGGAGTTTATCGAGCTCGCTTTCGCGGGCGCGAAAGTCGGGAAGAAAGTCGTAATCGTGATCGAGAAACTCAACGAACTCGATCACGTGCTGAACGTCGTCGAGCATCACGCAGGCGCATTGCCGATGCTCGGCATGCGCGTCAAGCTTTACTCGAAAGGGTCGGGCCGCTGGGAAAAATCGGGCGGCGAAGCGGCGAAGTTCGGACTGACTACGACCGAGCTGCTCGAAGTAATCCGCCGTCTCGAAGAAGCCGATCGCATGGACATGCTGAAGCTGCTCCACTTCCACATCGGCTCGCAGCTCACCGATATCAAGCGCATCAAAAATGCGATGAAGGAAGCCGCGCGCGTCTACGCGAAGGTTTACCAGATGAAAGCGCCGATCGAGTTGCTGGACGTCGGCGGCGGCATGGCCGTCGACTACGACGGCTCGAAGACCGCGTTTGATTCGTCAGCAAACTACACGGCGCAGGAGTTTGCGAACGACGTCATCTACACGATCAAGCAGGTGTGTGACGATGAGAACGTTCCGCATCCGACGATCATCCAGGAGTCGGGCCGCTTTCTCGCCGCGTATCACGCGATTCTCGTGACGAACGTGCTCGACGAGATCGAAACAGTCGTCGAAGACATCACTCCGATCGAGATTGGCGAAGACGATCCGCAAGTTGTCATCGAGCTTGGCGATTTGCGCGAGTCGATCACAGTAAAGAATTATCGCGAGTACTATCACGACGCGCTCGAACATCGCGAAGAGTTGTTCACGCTTTTCAATCTCGGGCTGATTTCGCTCGAAGATCGCGCTAAGGGTGAAGTGCTGTTCTGGGACGTGTGCGAACGCGCGGACAAGTACGCGCAACAAGCGAAGTACGTATCGGAAGAGTTTGGCGAACTGCGCCGCTTGCTGTGCGCGAAGTACCTGACGAACTTCTCTGTGTTTCGATCCGTGCCGGATCATTGGGCGCTCGATCAACTGTTTCCGATCGTCCCGATTCACCATCTCAACAAGCCGCCGACTGAGTACACGACGTTGTGCGATATCACCTGCGACTCGGACGGCATCGTCGATAAGTTTGTCGACCTCCACGACGTGAAACAGGTGCTCGAGCTGCACACGCTGAATCCCGAGGAGCCTTATTACCTCGCGTTCATGCTGGTCGGCGCGTACCAGGAAGCGATGGGAAATAATCACAACCTCTTCGGCGCGCCGCACGAGGCCCACATCCATATCGACGAAGAGGGATTTCTGATCAAGAAAGTCATCAAGGGCACGAGTGTCGGCGCCGCGGTGGAGCGGGCGCGCTACGAGCGCAGCCTTTTGCATGACGGTTTTCGCCGTCTCATTAACCGTCGTGTCAAGGAAGGCGAGCTGAGCGAGGCCGAGGGTTACGAGTTGGCCCAGTTCTACGAATCACGTTACGACGCTTATACGTATCTCGCCGTGAACGGAGTTAAGCGTTCGCGGCGACGGACCGATTACTGAGATCTACCGGAACGTTCAATCCGAGAGGTTTTGACAACCTGCATGGTCACTCAACGAAAACCAAAAGCATCGAAGTACCTGACCACTCCCACACGTCCAGTCCAGGTGGACCGTGATCGTTCGGTGGCCGGACTCCTCGAGAAGATGGAAGGAACAGGCTTTGGAGGCCGCCAACTCGCCGAGGCGCATCGCATCTGGCTCGACATGCTCGGCGATAACACCACCATCATGGTCGCGGCTTCAGGGGCGCTCATTCCCGCGGGCATGCGCCGCTTGCTGGCGTACGTGATCAAGAACCGCTTCGTTGATGTCCTCGTTCTCTCGGGTTCGTTGTTGTTCCACGATCTGCATGAGACGCTCGGGCGGTATCATTTTCAGGCGCACCCAACCATGACGGATGCGGAGCTCGAGTCGGCGCAGATCAGTCGGATGTGGGATCTGCTGGCGAGTGACGAAGAGTATCGCGAAGCGAAGGAGTGGATTGGCGGGTTTACGAATCAACTCGATCAAACGCGCGCTTACTCGGTGCGCGAGTTCTTACATTTACTCGGACGAGAGCTTGCTGAGATCGCGTCGGAAGACGGGGTGTTGACGTCGGCATACAAGGCGAAAGTGCCGATCTTCTGTCCGGCGATTGCTGATAGTGGTTTAGCTGTTGGGATAGCGGGGGCCCGGTTCGAGAAGAAGAACAACTTTCTTTTCGACACGATTCAGGACGTGCTCGACATGATGAACGTGATGGTGAATGCGCGTGTCTCGGGGATACTCAACCTCGGCGGTGGGACGACAAAGAGTTTCATTCAGCAGGCGGCGCTCTCGTCGTTCCTGCAGAAGGAATATCATCACGGGCACAAGTACGCGATCCAGATTTCGACGGATGCGCCTCATCCTGGTGGTCGATCGAATGCAGTGTCGTTTGATGAAGGATTGATCTACGGGAAGCTGGCGCGCGGCGCGCACACGGCTTACGTCCCATGTGACGCGACGATCGCGTTGCCGATTCTCATCACGTCGCTATCACAGACGGCGGCGAAGTACATGAAGGGACGAAAGAAGCCTAACTTCACCTTCGGTCGTGAATTGATCGTCGAGGCGCCCTGATAATATTTTCACGCAAAGCCGCAAAGGTCGCAAACAGGTTACCTGGGGACCGGCAGGCTTTGCTCCTTTGCGCCTTTGCGAGAAAAATCCTCTTGAGCGATCAAGCCCCTCGTCTTATTTCGTTGTGCATACATCGCCTTGTCAGCCTGTTCGATCGCTTGCCCGAGATCTGTGAGTGACGTAAACCCCGCGACGCCGAACGAGACCGTCACCTTCACTGAGTCGCCAACCCAGCGTTCGCAGTTCTCCTCGAGTATCTTGTTCAACTTCGCGAGACGCCGGCTGGCGTCGGGCTGTGGCAGCTTGAACATCAACACCAGAAACTCGTCACCGCCCCAACGAAACAGCATATCGTCCGCACGCACCAGCGAGCGCATCGCACGCGCGACTGCGCGAATGGCTTTGTCGCCCGCGGTGTGGCCCAACGTGTCGTTGATGGGTTTCAGGTTGTCGATGTCGAGCACGGCAACGCTGCCTGACGTCGCGGTGTTGTCCTGTCCACTTTCCGGCCGTCGCAGTAGCGAATGAAACGCATGACGGTTCAAAGCTTCCGTCAGCGGATCCATCTGGACCAGTAACTCGAGTTGATCGCGCGCATCAGTCAGTTTCCGATTCGCCTGCTCCACTTCGCGGCGCACACTCTCCGTCAACACCATCACCGTGCCGAAGCCGAGCAGTAGCTCAAACAGCAGATCGAAGAGCGACGTGTAGTGAAAATAACTCGACGGCACTATCACTCCGAACAAACCCTTACGCGCTCCAAACACCGGCACGTCGTGAAGAAAATCGATCGTCATCAGCAACAACGCGACCGACATCACCGCAATGCCCGGACTCGCCTCCCCACGTTTGCGTAACGTGAAGAACGAGATCACGAATAGCACGGCGAGAATGGCCGCGTGGACCATGAACTGATCGTTGAAGTCGTGCGAGACGTAGGGCAGTGCAAGCGACACGACGAGCGCGGGTATCAGAAAGTAGCTGTCTTTCCTGTTCAGGACCGCACCCGTCACCTGACTGCGGCAACCGGCGATGAAGAACAGACCGAAAAGATACTCGCCAAAGAAGTAGCACGAGTAAAAGATCGTGTGCGTGGAACCAAGCCGGAACGCGGCAAACAGGCTAATCAGCGCCAGGGACAGGCTCGCCCACGCGGCAGTCCAGTACGTCAGAGCATTGCTCCTGATCGTGGACCGCATGAACATCGAAAGCAGCGTAATTAGGAGGATACCAACACATTGAATCGCAAGGCCGATATTCGAATCCATAAACTGGGACCTCGTTTAGGGAGAACGAGTTGTTAGGAAAGCTCTGGGCAGTGAGGTTCAACTACGGGAACGATTCTAGCTGAGCGGAGGGTTCCAGGCCAACACTTTTCTTTAACCACGGATTACACGCAAAAAGCAGGGGATTTTCACTGATCTATGTCAGCCACTGCAAAACTTCTTCCTCGTTCGAGCTGCGCGTCCCGCCGACGACGTGTATAAAATACTCCTCGAGCGAGACTGGGCCCTCGCCGTCGCCCTCCATCCGAATTCCCTTTCGCAGTTCGTTCAGCGACCCCGACGCCAGCAATTTGCCCTGTGCGATGATCGCGATGTCGCTGCAGAGCCGCTCGACGATCTCGAGCACGTGTGACGTCAGAAACACAGTCAATCCGCGCGCCGTCAATCGCGATAAAAGATCCTTCAGCGTGCGTGAAGCAATCGCGTCGACGCCTTCGAACGGTTCATCGAGAAACAGGATGTCGGGCCGGTGAATGAGTGCGCAGGCGAGTGAAAGCTTCTTCTTCATGCCGTGCGAGTATTCGATGATTAGTTTGCGCGGCTCGTCCTGGAGTTCCATCAGGTCGAGCAGTTCTTTCGAGCGTTGCGCGATTTCTGCAGGGCGCAGTCCATACATGCGTGCAGTAAACGACAGCATTTCCGCGCCGGTTAATCGCTCAAAGAGATTGAGATCTTCCGGGACCACGCCGATGCGTCGCTTCACTTCCATTGGTTGTGAGCTGACGTCCAGATCGAGAACTCGCAACGTGCCGCTGGTCGGCGCGAGTAAACCCGTGAGCATTTTGATGGTGGTTGATTTCCCGGCGCCGTTCGGGCCGAGAAAGCCAAAGAAGCTGCCGCGGTTCACCCGCAGGTCGATGTGATCTACCGCGACGAAGTTACCAAACTGCTTGACGAGCTGAAACGTCTCGACCGCCGGCGATGCTGCTGACATGAGCGACAGATTAACGGATCCGCGTGACCGGTGGCTAATCTCGATTTTTCACGCAAAGAAGCAAAGGCTCGCAAAGACGCGAAGAAGAAGTTTAGTCTCCTTTGCGTCTTTGCGTTAACTTTGCGTCTTTGCGTGAACGTTCGTTCGCAGCAACGGTCGCGCATCGTCGGCGCGAACGAAGGCGGGAAATTCGCGGTGAGTGCTCATCAGGAAGGCGTTTGAACTCGCTTGCAGCGCGTTACCGTGCGTCGCGCGGAGACGCACGAAGCGGCCAAATGCCGTCCACCCGTAGTAGTAACCGTCGTTCAGACTGAGCAGGATGTCTGCAGTGTGTTTCACGCGCGGAGTGAACAGCGACTTGTAGATGTTCGC
>DATNDM010000447.1:0-6004 GCA_035553235.1 Pyrinomonadaceae bacterium
TCAGCGCCCGGCGCCGCACGCAAGCCGTACAGATCGGAAAAGCAATGGGCCTCATTCGTTAGGTCGAAAGAGCTTTGTACAAAGTCCCTACATTATGGATTTCTCTGTGCAACCTCTGTGTTCTCTGCGTCTCTGTGGTAAATCAATTCCCAGCAATACACACCACAAAGACACAGAGAACACCGAGGTTGCACAGAGAAGAGGCCGTTCGAAAGTATGATTTTCCGTGTAAACTCCGAAATCACTCGAAAGTATGACGACAATCCGGCCAGGCGAACGTAGATTGCGCCGCAAGTTTTCTCAATTCGCTAAGGAGACGTTGTTATGAAAAGAATCGTATTGACGTTTGGTCTGATCTCGGGCGCGGTCATGTCCGCAATGATGTTTATCACGCTTCCGCTGCTCGAGAAGATCGGTTCCGACAAAGCGTTGGTCATCGGCTACACCACGATGGTCCTCGCCTTTTTGCTCGTGTTCTTCGGGATTCGTTCTTATCGAGACAACATCGGCGCGGGCCGTATCAGTTTTCTCAGGGCCCTCGGTGTCGGCCTCCTGATAATGCTCATCGCCTCGATCTGCTATGTCGTCAGTTGGGAAATTATTTATCACAACTTCATGCCCGACTTCGCCGACAAGTATGTGGCTCGTGCAACTCAAGAGGCTCGCAGTTCGGGTAAGTCACCCGAGCAGATTGCACAGGAAGTCGAGCAGATCAAGCGGATGATGACGCTCTACAACAACAATATCTTCTTCAACCTCGCTATTACTTTTATCGAGCCGCTGCCCGTCGGCCTCGTTATGACGTTAATTTCCGCGCTCATTCTCCGCCGGCGTGAACCGAAGCAGAGTCTCGGGACGGGATTGCCGGATTTACAGAATTAGCAGGATGCAGTAAAAATCCTGTCGTGTCTGAAATTATCGAATTACTGTGCGTTCTCGGCGTATCTCAGTGTTCTCTGCGTAAAGCTGCAACTCAAACGCAGAGGTCGCCGAGATACGCTGAGAACCGCAGAGAGGTAATCCTGTCTAACATGACCATCAAACATCTAACATGACCAAATCACCGCTGCGTTCGCTTCTCTGCCTGCTCTTTCTCAGCACCATCATTCACGCGCAAGCCGATTTCTCCTCGTCGCTCAAGTGGCGCATGATTGGCCCATTCCGCGCCGGCCGGACGGTCGGCGCGACCGGCGTGCCCGGCCAGCCGAATGTCTTCTATATAGGAGTCAATAACGGCGGCGTCTGGAAAACAACCGACTACGGTCACACGTGGAAACCGATCTTCGACGATCAACCGACGGGCTCGATCGGCGCACTCGCAGTCGCACCTTCCCAGCCGGACACGATCTACGTCGGCAGTGGCGAAGGACTCCAACGACCCGATCTCTCCACCGGCGACGGTATTTATAAATCGACTGACGGAGGCAAAACCTGGCGACACCTCGGCCTGCGTAACGCGCAGCAGATCGGCGCGATACTCGTCGATCCACGCGATCCGAACCTCGTCTACGTCGCCGCGCTCGGCCATCCTTACGGCCCGAACGAGGAACGCGGTGTGTTTCGTTCGTCTGACGGCGGCGAGACGTGGCAGAAAATTCTTTACAAAGACGAGGACACCGGCGCTATCGCACTCGCTTTCGATCCGAAGAACTCGAAAGTCATTTACGCAGACTTGTGGTCGGCGCGACAGGGTCCGTGGGAGAACGGCGCGTGGCAAGGTCCGGGCAGCGGTCTCTACAAAACGACTGACGGCGGCAACACGTGGAATCAACTAACTAAAGGACTGCCGACCTTCGCACAAGGCCTCGGGCGAATCGGCATCGCTGTCGCGCCGAGTGACTCAAACACTCTGTATGCGACGGTGGACGCAACGCAGCAGGGCGGCATTTATCGTTCCGATGATGCTGGCGAATCGTGGCGCCACGTCGGCACGGATCGACGTCCGTGGTCGCGCGGCAGTGACTTCGCTGAGATCGACGTCGATCCTCGTAACAAAGACGTTGTCTACACCGCGTCGATCGCGTCGTACAAATCGACTGACGGCGGCCAGACGTGGACGGCGTTCAAAGGCGCGCCCGGCGGCGACGACTATCACACGCTCTGGATCAATCCCGAGAACCCCGACATCATGCTGCTCGCTACCGATCAGGGCGCGACTATCAGTGTGAACGGCGGCGAAACGTGGAGCTCCTGGTACAACCAACCGACCGCGCAGTTTTATCACGTCATTACTGACAATCAATATCCATACTGGGTTTATGGCGGCCAGCAGGAGAGCGGTTCCGCGGGCGTGAAGAGTCGCGGCGACAACGGCGCAATCACGTTTCGCGATTGGCGCACGGTTGGTGTTGAAGAGTATGGCTACGTCGCACCGGACCCGCTGCATCCGAATCTGATCTACGGCGGCAAGGCGACGCGGTTTGATACGACGACGGGACAGGTGCAGAACGTCGCGCCTGAGATTTTGCGCAGTGGCAAGTACAGGTTTCTGCGCACGGCGCCGATTCTTTTCGCGCCTGCGGATCCGCGCGTGCTTTATCTCGCGGGGAATGTGTTGTTCAAGACGACGAATGGCGGCGTGAGTTGGGACATCATCAGTCCCGATCTGTCGCGTGAGAAACCGGAAGTGCCTGCCAGCATCGGTGTGTTTCGCCGTCCTGAAATGGCGACGCAGCAACGACGTGGTGTGATCTACGCCGTGGCGCCGTCGCCGAAAGACGGCAACGTGATCTGGGCCGGCACTGACGACGGGCTGATCCACGTCACGAAAGACGGCGGCAAGAACTGGAAGAACGTCACGCCCGCGGCGATTGACTCGTGGAGCAAGATCTCGCAGATAGATGCCAGCCATTCCGATATCAACACCGCTTACGTCGCTGTTAACCGGATCAGGCTTGACGATCAGAAACCGCACATTTATCGCACGACTGATGGCGGTACGACGTGGAAAGAGATCGTCAACGGATTGCCTGATGGTCCAGTCAACACCGTGAAAGAAGATCCGAGGCGGTCGGGCTTGCTGTTTGCCGGATCTGAGCTCAACGTTTTTGTGTCCTTTAATAATGGGGATAACTGGCAGTCGCTGCGCCTGAACATGCCGGCGACGTCGATTCGCGATCTCGTGATTCACAACGACGACGTTGTAGTAGGCACGCACGGTCGCTCGTTCTGGATCCTTGACGACATCACGCCGCTGCGGCAATACAATTCGACCGTCATCGAGTCGGAGGCACATCTCTTCGCGCCACAAGAGGCTATTCGAGTCAAGCGCAATGTGAACACTGATACGCCGTTGCCGCCCGAGGAACCGGCAGGAGAGAATCCGCCGGACGGCGCGATCATCAGCTACTACTTACGCAACGATGCGACGGCGCCGGTGACGCTCGAGATCTTCGACGGGAAAAACCAACTCGTGCGTCGCTTTTCCAGTGACGACAAACCGAGGCCGATCAATCCGAACGATTACGCGGTGCCGGAATACTGGTTCCGTCCGTTTCAAGCGCTTAGCGCGAAAAAAGGAATGCAGCGGTTTGTGTGGGATTTGAAATACGCGCCGCCTGAAGCTTTCAGTCACGGGTTTCCGATATCTGCGATCCTTCACGACACGCCGCTCTATCCTCTTGGCCCATCAGTGCTGCCGGGTACATACACGGTGAAACTGACAGCCAACGGCCGGACGCTATCGCAGCCGCTAATCGTAAAGATCGATCCGCGCGTGAAGACTCCGCTGTCTGCGTTGACGCAGCAGTTCAATCTCTCGCTCGAAGCGTATCGCGGTATGCAGCAGACGTTCGATACAGTCGAACAGATCGGAAAGTTGCGCGCGCAGATTCGCGAAGCGATCTCGCGGGCTGATCGTGGTCCACTCGCCGAGTCACTGAATGCACTCGATAAGAAAGCCGCCGCAATCGGTGGTGAGGGACGCAGCGATGCCAGTTCACCCGGTCTGCCCGGCGGAACAATCGACGTCCGCGAACCAAACCTGACTCGTCTGAATAATGGCTTCTCGTCGTTGCTCGACACATTGCAGGATGCAGATCTGGCCCCGACTCAGCCGATGATCGCTGCCGCAAGTGAGTTGCAGAAAACGTTGGCAAAGCTGATGGCCGATTGGGACCAGTTGAAGGCGAAAGACGTTGCCGCGATGAACGAACAATTGCGCGCGGCCAACCAGCCCGTGCTGAACCCGTGATGTCCCATTCGAACCCGATCATTCTGTACGATGGTGTGTGTGGGCTGTGTAATCGTCTGGTCCAGTTTTTATTGAAGCACGATCGCGAAGGGCGTCTGCAGTTTGCGTCTTTGCAAAGCGACTTCGCGGAGAAGGTATTGGGCCGGCATGGCCTCAACGCGAAGGACCTCGACACGGTTCACGTCGTGGAGAACTACGATCAGCCGGAGGAACGCGTGCTGCAAAGATCGAATGCAATCTTGCGGGCCGGCCGCGAGCTCGGCGGGTTTTGGGGCGCGTCGTCAGCGATCGCTCGAGTAGTTCCCCGTCCACTTCGCGATCTCGTCTATCGCGTTGTAGCAACAAACCGTTATCGCGTGTTTGGGAAATTCGACACGTGCATGCTCCCGGACCCCAGTCAAAGGAGTAGATTTCTCGATGTATAAATCCGTCTTCATCTGCGTGTCTCTGTCGTTGCTGCTTTTTATGCCCCAAACATCTCGATTCGATGTCCTGATCAAAAACGGACGCATCGTCGACGGCTCCGGACGCGCAGCTTACGTCGCCGATATCGGAATCAAAGGCGATCGCATAGTCAGTATCGGCAAGCTCTCGCAAGCCACCGCCACGCGTACGATCGATGCGCAAGGACTCGTCGTCGCGCCCGGCTTCATCGACATGTTGGGACAGTCGGAAACTTACCTGCTGATCGATCCGCGTGCCATGAGCAAAGTCATGATGGGCGTCACGACCGAGATCACGGGCGAGGGCGAATCGATCGCGCCGATTAACGAGCGACAGATCAAGGAGCAGGAAGACTTTCTGAAGCGCTTCAATCTCATGATCGACTGGCGCACGCTTGACGAGTACTTCAAACGACTCGAGAAACAAGGTGCTGGTGTCAACCTGGGCACGTTTGTCGGCGCGACGCAAGTGCGCGAGTACGTGATTGGGTACGACGATCGACCGCCGACGCCGCAGGAGTTGGACCAGATGAAGAAGCTTGTGGCTGATGCGATGCGCGACGGCGCGCTCGGTCTGTCCACGTCGTTACAGTACGTGCCCGCGCGTTTTGCGAAGACAGACGAGTTGATCGAGCTCGCGAAAGTCGCGCATCAATACGGCGGCATCTACGCCACGCACCAGCGCAGCGAAGCAAATACGATCGATGCGTCGCTCGATGAAGTCTTCGAGATCGCGCAGCAGGCAAAGATTCCGGTCGAGATCTGGCACCTCAAAACAGCATACAAGAAGAACTGGGGCCGCATGCCGAACGTGCTGGCACGCATCAGGCAGGCGCGCGAGCGCGGACTCGACATCACGGCCGACATCTATCCTTACATCGCGGGCAGCACCTCGCTGAGCGCCTGTTTGCCGCCGTGGGCTCAGGAAGGTGGGACAGAAAAGATGCTGGCGCGTTTGCGCGATCCGCAGACGCGCGCACGCCTGAAGAAAGAGATTTCTGAAGAGCAGACGGCGTGGGAAAACATCTATCTCGGCAGCGGTGGTCCGAGCGGTGTTTTGATTGGCTCCGTTGTGAATCGTGAGCTCGACTCGTTGCAGGGCAAACGCATTTCAGAAATTGCGGCGGAACAGAAGAAGGATCCACTCGACGCACTCTTTGATTTTATTCTTGCAGACCACGGTCAAACCGGCGCGATCTACTTCATGATGAGCGAGGCTGACATGAAGGCCGCGATGCAGTCGCCGTTGGTGAGCTTCTGTACTGACAGCGGTGCACGCGCGACCGATGGACCACTCGCGGGATCGAAATCACACCCGCGCGGCTGGGGCAGCTATCCGCGCATCCTTGGTCAGTATGTGCGTGATGAT
>DATNDM010000448.1:0-3315 GCA_035553235.1 Pyrinomonadaceae bacterium
AGTGATCGGAAATCCGGTGGTTGGATTTGTGGCGTGCGGAGTCATCATGGCGATCAGCATGCCCTTGTTTCTGGCGATAATGCCGGCGGGCCGCAAGGCGCTCGCAGACATTAAAAATTCAATGTTGTTGTTGCTTCCGCATAAACCAAAGGTTGTATGAGTGCAGGGCTGAAAAAAATCGCTGCGCAGTCGAAGACGCTGATCATCGCGCACCGGATCTACGACAACTGGCGCCGACGGCGCGCGTTCCAGTCGGGGAATACGGTGACGACCTATGGCTCGACGCACGAGTCGTGGAGTCTCGAGAAAAGTGTTGCTTACATCAACCGTGTCTACGACGAGTACCTTAAGTTTGCAGGCTTAACACCAGAATCACTGCGCGGCATGCGCATTCTCGAAGTCGGACCCGGTGACAATTTCGGCGTCGCGCTCAAGTTCCTCGCAGCGGGGGCTGCGAAAGTCGTTTCGCTCGACAAGTTTTATTCAGAGCGAAATGTCGAACAGCAGACGCGCATTTATCAGGAGCTACGAAAACAGCTCTCGCCTGACGAGGCGCGCGTGTTTGACGAGTGCATCAAGCTCAACGGCGACATCGTCTTGAACGAGGAACGACTGCAATACATCTATGGTCACGGGGTCGAAGAAGCCGATCAGATCCTCGAGCCCGGCACGTTTGACTTCATCGTCTCGCGCGCTGTGCTGCACAACGTTTACGACATCGAGCGCGGCTTCGAAGCGATGGACCGGCTGCTCGCGCCGGGCGGTTATATGTCTCACAAGATCGATCTGAGCGACGAGAACATGTTCAGCAGTCGCGGCATGCACCCGCTCACGTTTCTGACGATCCCCGAGCGCATTTACTTTCTGATGGCCAGCGACTCCGGCAAGCCGAACCGTAAACTCGCCGGCGACTACCGCGCGCTGATGCAGAAGCGTGGCTACGACACGAGGATCCTGATCACCACCGTGCTGGGCGAGGGGCCGCTCGTCCCGCACAAGGAACAGATCGAGCAAGCGGTGGATTACGGTAACAAAACTCTCTCCCTGATAAACGAGATTCGCCCCAAACTCGCCACCCCGTATCGCGACCGCTCCGACGCCGAGTTGGCGGCCACCGGCATCTTTCTTGTGTCCACAAAAAGCACAAAACTGACAAAAAATTAGTTTAAGACAGGGGCCGCTTTGAGTTTTACGTAAGTTTTTTGTGCCTTTTGCTTTTTATTTTGTGCGGTTTGTGGGCCGGACTTGTGGCTGGAAATAAGGCTATTTTCGTTGTTTAATGGCTGAGATGAGGCTGTTCGCCGAGATCATTTTCTGGATTGCCGTCGTGGCTATCGCGTACACGTATGCCGGCTACCCTTTGTTATTGATCCTGCTCAGCAAACTCCGCGGCAAACCCGTGCACCGCAACGATTCGACGCCGCCCGTCACCGTCATCATCGCTGCTTACAACGAGGAGCGCGATATCGCTCAGAAGCTCGAAAACACGCTCGCGCTCGATTATCCGAAGTCGAAACTCGAAATCCTCGTCACGTCCGATTGCTCCAGTGACCGCACGGACGAGATCGTCCGCAGCTTCGCGGGCCGCGGCGTCCGGCTGCATCGACAGGAAGAACGGCTCGGCAAGACCGCCGCTCAGAACGCCGCAGTTGAAAAAGCGACCGGGGAAATTCTGCTCTTCTCTGACGCGACCACGCACTACGAGCCCGACGTTTTACGACGCCTCGTGCCGTCGTTTGCTGACGCGAGTGTCGGCTGCGTGACCGGCAACGTCGTCTATTCGCACGATGCGGATTCGAGCGTGAGTCACGGGACGCGCTCTTACTGGAATTACGAGTTTCTTTTGAAGAAGCATGAGAGCGCGATCACTTCGCTGATCGGCGTATGCGGTTGCATGTACGCCGTGCGGAAATCGGCTTACGTCCCGCTTTATCACGAAGCCTGCAGCGACTTTTTGATGGCGACGATGATGGTGCGCCAGGGACTGCGAGCGGTTTATGAGCCTGACGCGGTTTGCGTCGAAGAGCCGAACGCGAAAGGCAGCAAAGAGCTCGCGGTGCGCGTGCGCATCATCACGCAAACGCTGGCGGATCTGTGGCGGAATCGCGACGTGCTGAATCCATTTCGCAAGGGCTTTTATGCGGTCCAGCTACTGTCGCACAAAGTGATGCGTTACCTTGTGCCGGTGTTTTTGATCGTCGTGTTTGTCACGTCGGCGTTGCTGGCGTGGCAGAGTCTTTTCTACGCGGTGGTCTTCGCGGCCCAGGTTGCTTTTTATCTCGCTGCGGCGTTATCGGCGTTGATGGTACGCGTCGGGATCAACTCGCGACTGCTCGCGTTGCCGCAGTATTTTGTGATTACAAACGTCGCGTGTCTGCTGGCGCTGATCAAACTGATGCGTGGCGAACGATATGTCAGATGGGAACCGGTGCGTGAACGGGTGAGTGCATGAAGAACGCTATCTCGATTGATCTGGAAGACTGGTTTTGTGTCCACAACTTGAGCGGCGTGATCAAGCCGAGCGATTGGGACAACTGTGAGTTGCGCGTGCAGCAAAGCACTGAGCGACTGCTCGCACTGTTCGACAAGCACAACACACGCGCGACGTTCTTCGTGCTCGGCTGGGTTGCTGAACGCCTGCCCGAGTTGATTCGCAAGATCGAAGCGGGGGGACACGAGATCGCCTCGCATGGCTACAACCACCTGCTGCTGACTGAAATCACGCCGCAGGAGTTTGAAGAAGATATTGCCAGGGCGCTCGAGGCGCTCGAAAAGTGCGGTGTGAAGTCGCCGCCAATCGGATTTCGGGCGCCGTCGTTCACGGTCGTCGAGAAGACGAAACCGTGGGCGTTGCCGATCCTCGAGAAGTACAACTTCAAATACGACTCATCAGTGTTTCCGATCGGTTTTCATCCGGATTACGGCGTCGCCGACGCGCCGCTCGTGCCGTACAAGATTACTGACGGCTTGTACGAGTTTCCGATGAGCGTTATCGAGATGTTTGGACGTCGGTTCCCGTTTGGCGGCGGCGGTTACTTCCGACTCTTCCCGTACGCGTACACGAAGTACTGCATCGGCAAGGTAAACAACACCGGCCGTCCGACAGTTTTTTACCTGCATCCGTGGGAAGTCGATCCGGGTCAGCCGCGCGTGAAGGATTTGTCTCTTTCGCACAAGATTCGGCACTACCGAAACCTGGATCAAACCGAAAAGCGTTTCGCGAAGCTGTTAAGTGATTTTGAGTTTACGACTATCAGAGAGGTATTGGGCCTGTGATGAATGAAGAGATCGTAGCACAAAGAAACTACTGGAATA
>DATNDM010000449.1:0-7048 GCA_035553235.1 Pyrinomonadaceae bacterium
GAATCATGAGCATCGGCTCGTTGATCTTCGACGCAAACATGAACGGCGACACTTTCAAATACAACTCAGGCGCCTCCCAGATCGTGCGGCGCTCACTCTGAAACCCAAACGGCGTCAACGTCCGATTGTATGCGCCACTGCGTGCAATGCCGGCACGGAACAGATCGCTATGGGCCAACAGGTTCGCCGTCATAAATGCGCCGTAGCTATGACCGCCAACACCAACACGATCCGGATCCGTAACCCCCATCTCCGTCGCCTTATCTATCGCGGCCTTTGCACTCATCACGATCTGTTCGATATACGTGTTGTTGACCGTCTCCGGCGTGCCGACAACAGGCATGGTCGCGTTATCGAGTACCGCGTAACCCTCGAGCAGGAAGAACAGGTGTGATGGGCCAACGATCGACGTCGCTCTCTGCGTTGAACCCGTGACCTGTCCGGCGGTGCCCGCATCGGTAAACTCGAGCGGATACGCCCACACAACCGTCGGCAAGCGCGTCCCTTCTTTGTAGCCCGGCGGCAGGTAGAGCGTGAACGAACACTGCACACCATCAGCGCGCTTGTAAGTAACGAGTTGCTTCTTGATCCCACGCAATTGCGGCGTCGGATCCGCAAACTGCGTCAGCGCGCGAGCCTGAGCGGCGCCACTGCGCACAAAGTAATTCGGCGCCTCAGTCGGTGACTCACGACGCGTGATGAACTGCGCACCATCGTCGCTCAACAGCCCGAGCGGTGCTTCGTAACTGTCTGCATCGCTGCGGAAGATCCGTTCAGACTTGAGCGTCTGCAAGTTGAAACGGTCGAGGAACGGCCGATCGCCTCCCGGTGAAGAGCCGTTGCCAATCAGATAAATAGAATCGCCGTTGAGCAGCAGCGTGCGTTGACCGTTAACCACTTTCGTCACCGGCGTGCCCGGATCGTTGTAACGATCCTGCTGGTTCCTGCTCCAAATCAACTTCGCGGGCGCGTCGGGCTTGTTGGCGTTAATCAGGAAAGTCCGCACCCAACGCTTATCGCGCTCGAAGTCGGATATAAGCACCACGCCATCGCGCTCGCCCCACGTCATGTTTACAAAACGCTCCTGGACTTTGAAAATCTCGGTGGGCTCGCCGGTGAACGGCGCCTTGAGCATCAGGACGCTGTCGCGATGCGGAACTTTCTTTTTCGGATCGCCGTTGTCGAGCGCTCGCACCCAAACGAGCGTCGACGGCTCATCAGGCCGCCAGCGCACTGAACGTGGGCCAGTGATCACACCGTCGATCGGCACCTGGTCCGCAAGCGGCAGGCTCGCGACTTTGTAAACGACCTTGCCTTTCGTGTCCCACACTTCGATGTCTTGCGGGAAATCGTCATCCGGAAACAGGTACGAAAACGGCTTGCGCAGTCGTGTCACGAGGACGTGCTGACCATCCGGCGCGGCGTCGACGTTCTCAAAAATCGCAGGCTGGCCCAACGTTGTCGTGCGTCCTGAGGCGGAATCAACCAGGGCTAACTGTGCCGTCGCGTAGTATTCATAAAGCTTCTCATCATAAGGGCTCTTCAACAGATCTTCGTACGTTCTGACTGGTCCGGCACGGCCTGAACTTTCCTGCGTGCTTGGCTCGTTTGGCACTGACGGTTCGACGGGCGCTGCGCCGCGTGACGCGGGCACAAGCTGGACCAGCAGCGTGCGATTGTCGGGCATCCACGCTAACGCGTCACTCATCACTGAGTTAATTGCGACGCCTTTCACGTTGTGGATTTTGCCTGTCGCTGCGTCGCCTACCCACAGCTCGACGCGATTCGCTGTTCCGTTCAGAAATGCGAAGTGTTTTCCATCGTCACTCCATTCGATACCGCTGATCTTCGCGCCCGGCGGCACATCGATCTTTACCTCCGAGCCGTCGGCAATTCGCTTCAGAGTCAACGCGACCGAATACTGGTAACGGTGTGGCGAGTTGGCCGCGGGATTGATACGACGTCCGGCGAGTCGCAACATCGGTTGCGCGAGATCAGCGAGTGGCGGATAACGCAGACCGGTCGTCAGGATGATGTTGTCGCGCGCCGGACTCACTGAAATGCCGGGCGTGACCGGCGCGTTCAGAATGTCGAGCACTTCCTTCGGCGGCTTCTTGTAACCTTGCTGCGCAAAGCTAAGGCTGGCGATGACGAACACGGCGAGCAGTGTCGCAGCGAGACGAAATCCATTGTGGGCTCTCATGGCAGGCTCCTCCGTGAAACTTCTTTATCCACAGATTACACAGATGTCAATCTAATCTGCGTGATCTTGTGGATCAAACAGTCACTCACTTAAAACCCCATCGCTTCAACTTCCGATCACTACGACAAACTGACAACGGACGCGCTTTCGAACTCTCAATCGCAATCACTTCGTGTGTCGACCTGTTTACCTGGACCTCGAGGCACGCGCAGCCGTAACCATAATGCACGTTAGTTTCAATCCATTGCTTTCGTCCAAACTCGGGCCAGTCTCCATCAGCCTGATGTCCACCTTGCACCGAGATGATCCACTCTCCGTCGCGATCGAACAGCGACGCATTCGAAGGCGTCGGATTGCTGAACCAGCCACACCGTCTCTCAGACTTTTCGACGTCGAGATCAGCTGGCTGGCCGCTGACAAGAGTTCCAGAGACTAATAGCAGGCACCCGACAAATACCAGCAGACGCGTTCCTTGTTGCTTTGACATTACCAGCCGCCCGCCTGAAGCGCTTTCTGAAACTTCATCGCTTCAGCCGCGATCTTTTCGTTCTTGTCTGTTCCGTTAATGATCCGTCGTGCTGAAGTCATCTGGGCCACACTGGCTGCGCCGTTTGCCGGCAGGTGGCGAGCAAGCGTATGGCGTTTGCCGTTCCTGTCGCCCGCGAACCAGCCTTCCTGCATCCCTCTTACCATGATCCTCGCGGCAATGTCCGGATCTAACGCCAGCTCGAGGTTGTTGCTGAGCTGTCCGCCCAGGTTCAACTCGCGATCCGCCTTGTCGTAATTTTCTTTCCAGGTGAGTTGGACGTAGCCGCGTCCGTAGAAAGGATAGTAGCGCAGGTTCTTGCTGCGCCAGTTTTCGCTGAGCCAGTACGCTTCGCGCACTGGCTGCATCGTGTACGCTGTTTCGTGGCAGGCGGTCGCGAGCGCATACGCGGTGAATGCGACTGGCCAGTTTGCAGACTTTGCCGCACTGCAGACGGTCTGTACGCCCTTCACCTGATCGGGCTTGAGCGCGCCTCCAAAGATGCCCGAATTTCGCAGCTCATCGAAGAAAGCCTGCTCGTTGTCTAACCCGACTTCACCATTCGCCGCAACCACCACTGTTTCGGCTACCGGTACCGCGACGGGCGCCTCATCCTTCTCGAAACCCAGCCGGTCGAGCAACGCATCGATCGCTTTCACTTCGTCAGCAGTGAAACCCTTGCCGCGTTGAGCACGAATTGTATCGAATATTGGCTTCCGCATATTTTTGTACCTCCGTTGTAGAAGAGTGTCTGTATATCATTAATGAAATGTTGATTGGAAAATGTTTTGAGTCTTCCTGGTGATTCACCTGCGACGTGTTTTATTTCCTCGCACTTGTTGACGAAAGCTAAGCTGGGTCTTAGACTGCCTCACATAGACTCGACGACCACGCGTCGGTACCGGCGTGAGGTTTAGGGTTAAACAACGGTGCAATGTTATTGGGGCGATCCCCCTCTCGCATTGCGCCGTTTCTTATATTCGGTTAATGAGAGTACGACGATAAGCAACAGAATTAAGCCGAGTATCAGAAATGGCAGACGAACGATCGAAAACGCAAAGAGTTGAAACTGCCAGTTCCTTGCGTAGGCATCATAAGGCTCGGGTGAGTTAAGGATAGTGACGACGTAATAGTAGGCGTACAGGCAGGTACCAATGAGCCATAGCAAGAGTGTACAGAGTATGACTTTTGCGGCATTCACGCCGGTAGTCTAAATCTGCCGCGGCGGGGATGTCATCCATTGCGCCTCGCTTGACAAGATCCGGCGAATCATTAGAATCGACCGTGCTCAAAGCGGGAGTAGCTCAGTGGTAGAGCATCGCCTTGCCAAGGCGAGGGTCGCGAGTTCAAGTCTCGTCTCCCGCTCCACGACATTAGATGAAGGCGGGCGGATGAAGGACGAAAGCCATTTGGTTTTCGAGCAGCTGCTTCATCTCTCGCCTTTCATGCTTTACGCTCACCGGTAAGGCGGCGTAGCCAAGTGGTAAGGCAGAGGTCTGCAAAACCTTTATTCATCGGTTCGATTCCGATCGCCGCCTCCAGCTTCTAACCCTCTCACCGTCCTGGTCCAATAACAGCGGTAAACGTGGCACAACGGTTGCTCCACGTTCAGTCCGTGCGCCCCCGAGCAAAATTAAGCAACAGGAGCATTCGTTGATGTATCGAAATCGCGTATTACGAGCGTTATTGGTTGTACTATTGATGTTCTCTTTCGCAGTGGCCGTCCCCGTTGCCAGCGGGCAACACAGACGTTACCGAAATCCGCAAGCCGGTAAAAAGAAGGCTGCGAAGCGTATCGGAATCGGCACAGCGGTGGGCGCAGGTGCGGGCGCGTTGGTTGGCGGTGGAAAAGGTGCGCTCATCGGCGCCGGTGTCGGGGCAGGTGCAGGTACGGCTTACCACTATCACAAGAAGCGGCAATGGCGACACCGTCACCGCAGGTATTAAGCCGAAGGCTCCGACGTGAGCTGGTTAGAAACTTCTTCGATTTCTTTCTCGACTGCCTTCAGCCCGTTGAGAAGGACGTCGCGATGTGCGGGATGTTTCGCGTGCTCGAGTTGTTGAAGCAATCTCGATCTGGAGAGCTTCAACGACTCGAGTTGCTCTTTTAGCATTCGCTCTTTGGGTGTCGCAGCAGATTTATGCACGCTCTGCCGGCGCGATTCCCCTTCCTCGATCTGATCGGCAACTGCCTTACTTTCCCAACCACGAGCCATAACTCTTCGATTCTAACAGTGCAGAGGCGCGGAATCACAGTGTTACAATCACGACGGTATGGAACCTAAGCTGACCCGACAACTAAATCAGGTCCTTCAATCGAAGCATCCGTCAGATTTCGTCGAGGTTATTGTTGAACTGTATCCGAGTGAGGAACCACAAACGACGGCGCCTCTAACCAGAGATGAAAAGATAGCTCAATCGAAGGCAGCCTTTGAGAAGAAGATTGGCCCACTCGAGCAAACAATAAAGAGCATCGGCGGCGAGATAACTGGACAAGCGTGGATCAACGAAACTCTGCGTGTTCGAGTCCCGGCAGACAAGGTTGGCTCGTTATCCGATCACGATGACGTGGCGAAATTAGATGTTCCACATTCGCTCATCACCGACTAAAGAACCTGCGCAAAAGATAAGAGACCTCGTCCTTCCGTGTTTGCGTCGAATCCGTTCAGCGGCGTACACGCATTCAGAAGTATATTTCGTACCTGGTCCGGTTTAAGACCCGGATCGCGTTCCAGCAATAGTGCGACGAGGCCGGTAACATGCGGCGCCGCGTAACTCGTGCCTGCCCCAGTGGTCCCGAACTCACCAGACACCAGACAACTCGTGATTTGGGCACCTCCATCAATGCCGCCGGGCGCGACGAGATGGGGCCGAGGTTTTGTTCCTGCCGGGCCACGGCTGCTGTAGTCCTGCACTGACGATCCCTCGCGCTCAGTTGCTCCCACTACGATGACGCCGTCAGCATCAGCGGGAGTCGTCATGGAGCTAAAATCAGGCCCAAAATCGCCCGCACTCTTAACGATGACCATGCCGGTTTCCCATGCCTTATTGCATGCTCTTGCCTCGCGCGATGTTCCGTCTCCGGCTGGTCCATTTCCCCACGAACAATTTGCGACCTGAACATGGTCCTCAACTGCATGCTGAATAGCCAATGAACCATCAAAGTCGTTGGCCTTGACGTTGAAATTTGTTGCTGACACCTTGTAGTTGTAGATGGTGGCCTCGGTAGCCATCCCGGCAAAGGTCGCATCGTCGGAAGCGATGATGCCGGCTACAGCAGTGCCATGAAAATGCGGATTGCCCCACGGCTCGGGCGTAAAATTCATCTTATGGACCACACGGTCCTTCAGCGCAGGATGCAGCGCGACTTCTCCATCGATCACCGCGACGATAATTCCCTTTCCACTCTTCTTGAACTTCTTGCTGAATTGAGGTGCTCCTACGGTTCGGGCACTGACATTCACCTCGAGTTTCAACGGACGCGGTACATCAATGACTATGATGGAGTCGTCGGCCGCAGCCTCAGCGAGTGCGCGCGGGTCGCACCATGAACGCACGGTGCGATTCAACCAGCACACCTCAGTGATCGGCGCTCGCGAAGACCGCGCCAAAACAGTCTCAAGACCAGTGTATGCCTGCGAATGGCGCTCGATTGAGGCAGTTATCGGTCCAGTTACTTTCAAAAAATTGTCGCGCGCAGTCATCACTTTCAGTTGTCGCAAAAGACGAGCGGCTCGCAGCGGCAGCAGTTCCGGTTCGGAACGAGCGGATTCCGTCAGCGCCGGCAGTTCAACTTGCTTCAATGCGTTACTAAACGCGATCCAGGGTTCCGACGCGCGTAGCGACTCGACTGCTTGCTCGATCGCCTTCGAAACCTCTTCTCGTGGGTTGAATTCGACGATAACGCTCGTCGGCGTGTTTGGCTCTGCGACGAAAGCTTTAGTTAATGGCGTTGGCGTTACCTCGCCATACGCAAGACAAAACGCGGGCGTCGCCTTACTTCCCAGCTTCTCGCCCATCGTGTTTGTCACGCGCGCACGCGCGGCTTGAATAAGTTCGGTGTCCATAATCAACTCCTTTAGGCTTTGCACAAAAGTCGGTGACATTGCTTTTCTCTGCGCCGCCTCTGCGTTCTCTGCGTCTCTGCGGTTAACTAATTCAGCAATAACCCACCGCAGAGACGCAGAGAACGCCGAGGTGGCGCAGAGGAAAGCAATGTCACCGACTTTTTGTGCAATGCCTTTCGGCGCACAAGAATATCATGTAGAATCCCTCGTCGATGAGGCGTCTCCTATTAATTTTAGCTTTGTTGATTTGCG
>DATNDM010000450.1:0-8083 GCA_035553235.1 Pyrinomonadaceae bacterium
CGAACTCGTCGTCACCGGCGCGCACCTGTCGCCCCTGCATGGTCACACAGTCAAACAGATCGAAGCCGACGGTTTTCCGATCGTCGCGCGCATCGAGAACCTGATCTACTCGGATCATGACTCCGCTCGGCTGCAAGGCGCTGCTGCGCAGTTGCAAGTGCTGACTCACGTCGTGGACGAGCGACGACCTGACTGGCTGCTCGCGCCCGCGGATCGCGAAGAGTCGATGACACTCGCGCTTTGCGGCACTTACATGAACATCGCGACGGCGCACTACGCCGCGGGCGATCGCGTGGTCGGCAATGCTGACGACATGGTCCGCCATGCGGTCTCGCGCCTGTCGCATTTACTGTTGACGACACATGAACAAGCACGCGAGCGCCTGATCAGAGCAGGCGAACAAGACTGGCGTGTTCACAACGTCGGGCACGCAGGCATCGATCGCCTGCGCTCAACGCGCCAGCTCACTACCTCCGAACTCGCAAACGCACTCGGCGTTCAAAACATCGATGATCAATTTGCCGTGATCATTCAACACCCGTTAACCTCCGAGATCGACAACGCGGGACCACAAATGCGCGAAACCATGTCTGCCGCACTCGAACTCGGCTTACAAACGTTCGTAAGTTATCCAAACTCAGATCCCGGCTCGAATCAAATCATTGACGTGATCGAAGAATTTAGTTCCCATCCGCGCATATCCGTGTTCAAAAACATCCCGGACATCGAGTTCGTGAATCTATTGCGCCGCGCCACAGTCCTGCTCGGCAACTCCAGTATGGGCCTGCTCGAAGCGCCGTATTTAAAACTTCCCGTTGTAAACATCGGACGCCGTCAATCCGAACGCCACCATGCGAGCAACGTCTTCTTCGTTCCCGCCGACCGCGAAGCAATCGTGCGACAAGTCCGCGCGATTATGGACAACGGAATCGGCGAATGTGAAAACCCCTTCGGCGACGGCCACACCGGCGAGCGCGTCGCCGAACTGTTAGCGACGAGAGCGATCGACGAAAAGCTCCTAAACAAAGATTTAAGTTATTAGCATGCCGAACTGGGACGACGTTTACAGCAAGAACTTCATGACGATGTGGTATCCCAACGAGGATATCATCCGCTTCTGCGCGCGCCTGATCCAGAAACAACTCACGCACGACAAGTTTGACGTCAAGCGGCCGGTCGAGCGCGTGCTCGATCTCGGTTGCGGCAACGGCCGTCACGCGATCTACTTCGCGCGCCAGGGTATGAAAGCCGCTGGCATCGACGTCTCCGAGCAGGCCATCGACTGGGCGAAAGACTGGGCCAAACGTGAAAGTCTCGCGATCGATTTCCGTGTCGGCAACATCGAAAACCTGCCGTTCGAAAACGCGAGTTTCGACGTCGTCGTCTCGCACGGCGTCCTCGATCACGTCTCGATGGAAACCGCACAAAAAGCCGCCGCGGAAGTCCGCCGTGTCTTGAAGCCGAAAGGTCTCTTCTACTGCGACCTGCGCACCACCGAAGACTACGAATACGGCGCCGGCGAACCCGCCGGCCAGAACACGTTCGTCGTGAGCGAAGGCTACGAGCGCGGGCTGGTCCAGCACTTCTTCTCGCGCGCCGAAACCGAAGAGCTATTTGACGGTCTTTTTCGAATCCTCTACAGTGAAATCACTGAGTCGCGACTCGGTCCTGACTTCCAACGGAAATTTTCCCGGTGGGTTTTCGCCACTGAATCGCTCTGATTGCATGCGCATACTTGTCATAGCTCCCCATCCCGATGACGAGACCCTGGGATGCGGTGGCTCTTTGCTGAAACACAAGTCAAACGGCGATAGCCTCGCGTGGCTCGTAGCGACGCGCGGCCATGAACCGCAGTGGTCGGGCCAAGTGCTCGAGCAAAAGGAGCGCGAGATCAGCGCCGTCGCCGCGGCTTACGGTTTCGATCACACTTTCCGCCTCAACTTCCCGACTATCAAGCTCGATCAAATACCAATGGACGAGATCATCGGCGCGCTTCGGGATGCCATCACGCAGTCCAAGCCTGACTGCGTTTACGTTAACCACTCAGGCGACGTGCATTCGGATCATCGTGTACTGTTTGAAGCGACGATGTCAGTGCTGAAACCTTTCTACAGCGGCCGGCATGGCGTGAAGCGCGTGTTGAGTTACGAAGTGTTCTCTTCGACGGACGCGGCGCCCGTAAATCCGGCGCGCGCGTTTCTGCCGAACGTGTTTACTGACGTGACTGAGTTTCTCGAGAAGAAGCTCGAGATCATGGGTTTGTACGAATCGGAACTGCAGCCGTCACCGTTGCCGCGCGCGCTCGACAGTCTGCGCGCACTGGCGCGCGTGAGGGGCGCGACGATCGGCGTCGAGTATGCGGAGGCGTTCATGCTCGTGCGCGAGGTGAGTTGATGATCCCGGTTGTCGGCTTCGGTGCAGGCGGCCACGCCACGGTTGTGATTGAGATACTGCGATCGATGCGCGAGTATGAGATCGTTGGTTTACTCGATACACGGCTCGAGCGCGGCGCGAATGTGCTGGGCGTGCAGGTGCTCGGCGACGACTCGTTGATGGCTGAGTTGAAAGATCGCGGGATTGAGCACGCGTTTATCGGTATCGGGACGGTTGGCGACGCGCAGCCACGGCGTCAGCTTTACGAGAAAGTCGCGGGCTTCGGGTTTCAGCTCGTGCCGGCGATCCATACCGCAGCCGTTGTTTCTTCAACTGCCCAGATTGGCGTTGGCCCAACGATCATGGCCGGCGCGATCGTTAACGCGAATGCCGTGATCGGCGACAACGTGATCGTTAATACCGGAGCGATTGTCGAGCATGATTGCGTGATCGGCGATCACACGCACATCGCCACCGGCGCGCGGTTGGCCGGGGGCGTTCAGGTTGGACCAGGTTCGCATATCGGTATCGGCGCAGTGGTGCGACAGGAGATCAAGATTGGCGAGGGCGCAATTGTCGGCGCAGGCGCAGTTGTTGTGCGGGACGTACCGGATTTCGAAACGGTGATCGGAGTCCCGGCCAGAATTAGAACCGCGGATTAACGCGAATGAACGCGGATCAGCGTAAATCTGCGTTCATCCGCGGCTAAAAATATGGATGAGCTAGAGCGAGTTAGAGTTTCACCAGGGCATTCTGTGCGCAAGGTCATGGAGTGTATCGATCAGTCTGCGAGGGGCATCGCTCTTGTCCTTGATGAGCAGCGCCATCTGATCGGCACGGTGACGGACGGCGACATTCGCCGCGCGATTCTGGCGGGAATGGATCTCGAACTGTCAATCAGCGAGCTCTTGCAACAACGCCAACCCGGCTTTGCATCAGGCGCGATTACGGCGCCGCTCGGCACTGACGACACCAGACTTCTTCACTTGATGACCGAGAACGACGTGCGACACATCCCGCTCGTCGACGAAGCCGGCTGCGTCGCAGACATCTCGTTTCTCACGGAACTCGTTAAAGAATATGAATTGCCGCTCCGAGCCCTGGTGATGGCGGGCGGACAGGGCAGCCGGCTGCGTCCGCTGACTGAAGAACTGCCGAAACCGATGCTGCCCGTCGGCAACAAGCCGTTGCTCCAATTGATCGTGGAACAACTCAAACAAGCCGGCATTCGCCAGGTGAACGTCGCGACACACTACAAAGGCGACGTCATCGCTGAGCACTTCAAAAACGGTGAAGCGTTTGGCGTCGACATTCGCTACGTCAAAGAAGATCAGCCGCTCGGCACGGCGGGCGCGCTGAGCCTGCTCGAAGAGGTCGACGAGCCGCTGCTGGTGATAAACGGCGACATTCTCACGCGCGTCGACTTCCGCGCGCTGCTGCATTTCCATCGCGAACACAAAGCGGATTTGACGGTGTGCGTGCGGCAATATGAGTTCAACGTGCCGTACGGCGTCGTCGATACGGACGGCGTGAATGTGAAAGGAATTTCGGAAAAGCCGGTCGTCCGAAACTTCATCAACGCCGGGATTTACCTGCTGAATCCGCAGGTCCGCAAGCTGATCCCGAACGGTCAGCCCTACGACATTCCCGACTTGATCGAGCGCCTGATCAACGAACAACGCACCGTCGTCTGTTTCCCGATACGTGAATACTGGCTCGACATCGGTAAGGTCGATCAGTACGACCAGGCCAAAGCTGACATCGCGGCTGGAAGATATTAGTTCAAAGCAAATGAACGTTTACGAGTTTCAGCACGAGGAGGAACGCGAACACGCATTGCAATCGATGCGTGCATACCTGCGCAACAAACCCGAGCAGGTAAAATTTTTCGAAGAACTCATCGAACCGTATCTTGAAAACGATTCGATGGTGCTCGACGCCTGCTGCGGGATCGGCGACCTGCTCTACTTCCTCGCGCAACTCAATCCAAATGCGCGTTTCCTCGGCGTAGATAAAGCAGAGTTTCTGATCGACGAAGCACGCACGCACTTCGCTGACAATCCAAACGTCACGTTCGAAGCCGGCGACATCTACGCGCTCGCAGATCAGTTCGGCCAGAAGAGCTTCGATTTTTCAGTGTGCAAACAAACTCTCTCGTGGCTGCCGTCGTACGAAAAGCCTGTGGAAGAACTGATGTCCGTGACGCGCCGCGCAGTCTTCATCAGTTCGTTGTTTTACGACGGCCGCATCGACTTCGAGACGCGCGTGCGCGAGTACACGACCGACGCCGGGCGCGACGGCTATAATGCGTTCTACAACGTCTACAGCTTCCCGGTCTTCAGGGAGTTTTGCTTGCAGCGTGGCGCGAAAGACGTTGTTGGTTTCAACTTCAACATCGACATCGATCTCCCCCGACCCGCGAATCCGGATCGCATGGGAACTTACACAGTGCAGTTACAATCAGGCGAGCGCCTCCAGATCTCCGGCGCCCTCCTGATGCCGTGGAAGATCGTCAGGATCGACTTGTGAGCTTTTTGTGCTCTTTGTGGCTAAACATGAACTGGAGCGATAAGAGAGTTTTGGTGACGGGCGCCGGTGGGTTCATCGGCAGCCATCTCACTGAGCGTCTCGTCGAGCTGGGCGCGAAGACGCGCGCGTTCGTGCGTTACAGCTCGACCGGCTCATGGGGCTGGCTGGACCAGTCTCCCCGAAAGAACGACATCGAGGTCGTGCTCGGGGACATTCGCGATCAGGACACGGTGATGCACGCGCTCGCAGGTGTCGACGTCGTCTTCCATCTCGCCGCGCTCATTGCGATTCCTTACTCGTACCAGGCGCCGCTTTCGTACGTGCGCACGAACGTTGAAGGCACACTGAACGTACTGCAAGCCGCGCAGCGAGCCGAGTCGGAAGTCGTGGTCCACACCTCGACGAGCGAGGTTTACGGCACGGCACGCACAGTTCCGATCGACGAGAACCATCCGCTGCAAGGCCAGTCGCCTTATTCCGCGAGCAAGATCGGCGCCGACAAGATCGCCGAATCGTTTCATCTCTCGTTCGGATTACCGGTCGTCACCGTCCGCCCGTTCAATACGTTTGGACCAAGACAGTCAGCGCGGGCAGTGATACCGACGATCATCACGCAGGCACTCAACGGCGCCGAGATCCGCCTCGGCAATCTCGAGCCGACGCGCGATCTCAACTTCATCGCCGACACCGTCGAAGGCTTCATTAAAGCTGCCGAAACACCAAAAGCGATCGGCGAGACGATCAACCTCGGCTCGGGCCGTGAGATCTCAATTGGTGATCTCGCCGCGCTGATTCTCAAGTTGATGAATCGCGACATTCCGATCGCACTCGAAAGCGCGCGCGTGCGTCCGGAAAACAGCGAGGTCGATCGACTCTGCGCCGACAGCCGCAAGGGACAATCGATTCTCGGCTGGACGCCGAAGTACTCACTCGAAGAAGGACTATCTGCCACGATTGAATGGATACGTGAGAACAGTGAGCGATACCGAACAGGCATTTACGTCGTTTGAACCGGGCGCAGCGGTAGCTGCGGGCAGCATCCCGCTGTGCGTGCCGGAGCTGCGCGGTAACGAATGGCGCTACGTCAAAGAATGTCTCGACACGGGCTGGGTGTCGTCGGTCGGTCCATTTGTCGAGCAGCTCGAGCAGAGTGTGGCTGGTTATGTCGGCGCGGCGCATGGCGTCGCGATGTCCACCGGCACGGCGGCGCTGCACATCGCGCTTTTAATCGCCGGCGTGAAGCCTGACGACGAAGTGCTCGTTTCGGATCTGACGTTCATCGCGCCGGCGAATGCGATTCGTTATGCGAATGCGTGGCCCGTGCTGATCGACGCTGAGCCGGTTTACTGGCAGATGGACGTCGCACGCGCGATCGATTTCCTTGAGAATCAATGCAAATGGGTAGACGGAAAGCTGATCAACAAAGCCACTGGCCGTCGTGTGAGCGCGATCGTGCCGGTGCACATTCTCGGTCATCCGGTCGATATCGATCCGCTCATCGAAGTCGCGAACAAGTACGGGCTCGCGATTGTTGAAGACGCGACGGAGAGTCTCGGTGGGGAATATCGTGGTCGCAAAACAGGTAACCTCGGAACTATCGGCTGTTTCAGTTTCAACGGCAACAAGATCATCACGACGGGCGGCGGTGGGATGCTTGTGACGAACGACGCTGCGTTGGCTGCGAAGGCGAAGTATTTGTCGACACAAGCGAAGGACGATCCGGTCGAGTACGTTCACAAGGAGACTGGTTTCAACTACCGGCTCAGCAACGTGCAGGCCGCGCTCGGCTGCGCGCAGATGGAACTGCTCGACGAGTTCGTTGCGATCAAACGCGACATCGCGGCGGAGTATGCGAAGGCTTTTGCCGAGGTGCCGGGTGTAACGATGATGGCTGAAGCAAGCTGGGCGCGAAGCATCTTCTGGCTGAACACTGTGCTGATCGATGAAGAAGAGTCTGGCGAAGATAGTCGCGCCCTCATGAAGCGACTCGCGCGCCGCGGAATACAGGCGCGGCCGTTGTGGGAGCCGTTGCACCGGTCTGAGGCGCTTCGAGGCGTGCAGAGTGTCGGCGGTGAAGTGGCTGATGAGATCAATCGGCGCGCGCTGAGTTTGCCGAGTTCAGTTGGGATGACGCCTGAGCAACTGCGGGAAGTGATCGGCGCAGTCTGTGAGCCGGGACGTGTAACGCGGTGACGATCGGCCAGCGCATCAGCGACTCGTGGGAGCGCGATGGACTAGCAGGCACGTTGCAGCGCAGCTGGGTGTATTTGCTGCGCCGCGTCGGTTGGCGCGCTGATGCGTGGTCCAAATCGTTAGACCGGCGGTTAGCTGAGCGGGCGATCCTCCGCAAATACGGCGCGCTGCTCAAACGAAACGAGAAGTTTCGCAATTGCCACCAGGGCCGGCGCTGTTTCGTGATCGGCAACGGGCCGTCTTTGAACGCACAGGATCTGACGCCGCTCGCGAACGAAATCACGTTTGTCTCAAACTACTTTCATCATCACCCGATCATCAGCGAATCCTGGCAACCGAAGTATTACTGCTTGACCGATCCGGCATACTTCGATGGTCGTGAGCCGATTGAGTTGATGCACGACATCGTTGCCACCGTGCCGTCGGCGCCATTCTTCGTCCCGCACTATGCAAGTGATTTTTTATCGCAGAGCAGGGTGCTGCCGAAGGAACGAACGTACTACGTCGGGATGTGTGGTGGGCTGGAAGATGAGTGGGACGAGATTCCGGATTTCACGCGCGTAATGCCGGGGGTGCAGACAGTCGTGCAGCTCGGGATCATGGCGGGGATGTTCATGGGCTGTTCGACGATCTACTTGATGGGCCTGGACCACGACTGGCTTTCGCAGGGCGGCTCGGGGAGTTTTTATCAGCCGCAGGGGAAGGTCGGCAGCGATTGGGATTACAAGTCGCTGATGGCGGCGATGACGACGATCTGGAACGTTTACGAGATGCACCGGAGGATCGCGGCGCAGCACGGCATTAAGATCGTGAATGTTACTAATGGTGGGTTTCTCGATGTGTTCGAACGCGCCCGGTATGAAGACATCATTTAACCGCCAAAAAGAAATGATCCAAGATTTCAAAAGCCTGATCTTTCACGCGCAACATAGGCGCAGGTATCCGCGCGTTAAGATCGGCTTTGGGTCGCGTGTCGTCGATTCACGTT
>DATNDM010000451.1:0-4803 GCA_035553235.1 Pyrinomonadaceae bacterium
ATGACGGGCGGCAGTCCGAGTTGGGCCACCGACTTATTGTGATCCGGAATGACGCGCAGCACGATGCTGACCGTGCCGCGTTGCTGAAAGATGTTGGCCCTGAAGCGTCCCAGGCCTGAGACGCCGTAGCCGATGTCCACTTCCGAGACTTCCTTGAAACGCTGTTTTTGCCGGTTCGACATCATCGAGAAAGCCATGTCGAGGGTGTCTTCCGGTTTCAGACGAGGGGCATTTTCGACGGGATGAAGCTCGCCACCGATACGCATGACGGGGAAGGCGCCGACCTTCAAATGGAGGTCGGAAGCATTATGACTGCACGCGACTCGGAGTAAATCGTCGATCTTTAGCGCCATTAACTGAACCTTTGCGGGATTTCGAAATGCTGTAGGGTGGGTAAGCGCGAGACGACGCGCTGGGCTCAATGAATATAGCTTGACGGTGTGAGCTCCGTCAATAAATTCTGTTTTGGTCCACCGATCAGGCAAAATTACGCAGAGTCTATAAACAACTCTGCGTTATCTGGGCTTTGCACAAAAACTCGCGACATCGCTCTTCTCTGCGCAATCTCCGCAGAGCTGCGTCTCTGCGATGAGTTATTGCTATGAATTACTTAACCGCAGAGACGCAGAGAACGCCGAGGTTGCGCAGAGAAATCAATAATCGGTACTTTTTGTGCAAAGCCCGTAATCTGTGGCTTACTTCACTGTAATGACCGCGGTTTCCTCTTCGATCGCGGCGGTTGAAAAGCCGTTGTTATCGGCTGCTTTGGCGTTGGCGGCGTTGACGTAGGTAAGCCAACTGCCCGGCGCCGGTCGCTCGCCTTTAGTGATCTCGAAAAAGCGTGTTTGAATCTTCTCGGTGATCGGACCACGTCCGCCTGCGCCGACCGGAATGCGGTCGACCGAGCGAATCGGCGTGACTTCCGCGGCTGTTCCGGAGAAGAAAAGCTCGTCAGCCACGTACAGTGCCGCACGTTGAATCGTCCGTTCTTTGACCGTAATGCCGAGCTCCTGGCAGATCTGAATCACGCTGTCGCGAGTGATACCTGGGAGTATCGAGGACGAGAGTGGCGGCGTCAGCACGATGTCGCCGGTGACGAGAAAAATATTCTCACCGGAACCTTCTGAAACGTAGCCACGATCGTCGAGTGCGATACCTTCGGCGAATCCATTCAGCAGCGCTTCCATCTTGATCAACTGCGAGTTCATGTAGTTTGCGCCGCTCTTTGCCATAGCGGGCATTGAGTTCGCCGTCAGCCTATTCCAGGTCGAGACACATACGTCCACGCCCTGTTCGATCGCTTCGTCACCGAGATACTTGCCCCAGTCCCACGCACCGATGTAGCAAGCGAGTGGGTTCGGAAACGGATTCACGCCAAACGCCGGATGGGCTTCGTCGAGACTGCGGAAAAGTATCGGCCTGATGTAGCACTGATCCATGCCGCTGCGCCGGACGAGCTCCATCGAAGCTTCGCACAACTGCTCGAGCGTCCACTGGTGGTCCATCCGGTAAATTTTTGCGGAATTAAGAAAGCGCTGCATGTGTTCGCGCAGGCGGAAGATAGCTGGACCCTGTTTGGTGGAGTAACATCTGATGCCTTCGAAGATGCTGGAGCCGTAGTGCAGGACGTGTGACATAACGTGCACACGCGCGTCGTTCCACTTGATAAACTCGCCGTCATGCCAGACTACGTCGCAGATACGAGGTGTTTTAATGTCCTTGTGCTTGCCGTCTTTTGAAAACATATTGTTTACTCCTTCAGGAAATACTGAGATCAAGGGGTAAGGCGCCCTTATCTTCTCGCAGACACTTCGAGCAAGGTAAAACCCGGCACTTCTATGTATCTGATTGGGTTAATCAACAGGGCACAATACAGTAGATTCGAGCCGCTTGGCAAGAACGCTTGCCTGCTGTAAAGATGCTTGCGTAACATCGAACTTGCGACACCTTAACTTAGAGATTACGAATTCGTGGGCTTACCCAAAAACCGCTCGAAACCCCTCACGATCAGCATCGTATTTACCATTCTGCTCTCAATATTTATTCCCGGCTGTACGCAAAGAAACATGAGTGCCCAAAACCAAAATACTTCCGTGACACAAACGTCTGATCCACTTTCCATTCACCAGCGAGCGATAACGATCGACATGCACGTTGATACCGCGCAGCGCTTGCTCGACGAGCACGTCGATATCGAACAGCAACTCGGCGACGGCCACTTCGACGCAGTGCGCGCGAAGGCCGGCGGGCTCGATGCGCAGTTTTTTTCAATCTGGGTTGAGCCGCAGTTGTTTGGTGTTGGCGGCGCGAGGGCGATGAAGCGTGCTGACGACCAGATCGCGGCAGTGCGCGCCCTCGCGCAGCAGCATCCTGAGACTTGGGTGCTGGCGACGTCAGCCGCTGATATTCGTCGCGCCGCGAGTGAAGGAAAAATAGCGGCGTTGATGGGACTCGAGGGTGGTTATGCGATTGATGAGCGGATCGAGAATGTGAAGCGCTACTACGATCTCGGGGTGCGCTACATGTCGCCGGCGTGGAGTGTCAGTACAAGCTGGGCCGGATCGTCTGGTGATGATGTGGGCGCAACGCGTGGGCTGAATGCGTTTGGAAAAGATGTCGTCCGCGAGATGAATCGTCTGGGAATGATGGTTGATGTTTCGCATGTTTCCGATCCGACGTTTTGGGACATCGTGCAGACCTCCACCGCGCCAGTTGTGGCGACACATTCCGCGTGCAGGGCCATCGCCGACGTGCCGCGAAATCTGACTGACGACATGATTCGCGCATTGGCGCAGACGGGTGGGGTTGTCAACGTGATCTTCTATCCAGAGCACCTCGAGCCTGGTTGGAGTCAGAAGAAAAAACAGGTTGACGTAGAAATTGCGACCATGGTCCAGGAGGCGTCAGCGGCCGAGCCGGGTGATGCAGTGCACAAGAAGATCGCGCGTGATCGAGTGCGGACGCGGGAGTACGAGCGACGGCTGCCGCCGGTCCAGGTGGCGCGCATTGTGGACCATATCGATCACATCGTGAAGCTGGTTGGTGTCGATCATGTTGGGATCGGGTCTGATTTCGATGGTGTGCAGATCACGACGGCCGATTTGGCGAACGTGGCTGAGTTGCCGAACCTGACCAAGGAGCTTTTGCGGCGTGGGTACACGGAGAGTGATATCGACAAGATACTTGGTGGGAATATGTTGAGAGTGATGGAACAGTTGAGCCACTAAAAAGCACAAAAAGCACAAAACAGAATGCCTAAAATTGGTTTTCACGCTCCGATTAAAGGCGGAGTTCACAATGCGCTGATCGTTGCGAAAGATACGGGCTGCGATACGGTGCAGCTCTTCTCGCGCAATCCGCGCGGCTGGATGGCTAAGCCTCTGACCGTCGAAGACGTTCGCCTTTTTAAAAAGACACGCAAGCAAACAAACATTTCGCCCGTGCTCATTCACTGCAATTACCTCGTGAATCTAGCAGCCGTAGACGATGTGTTTTTGGAGAAGTCCCGTGCGTCTTTTCGCGAAGAAGTCGAGCGCGCACTGTTATTGGGAGTTGATTATCTCGTAGTGCATCCGGGCAGTGCGCGTGGCGCGTGTGAAGCGGATGGGATTGGATTATGCGCAGCGAGTTTGCAGATCGCGTGCAAAGGTTTGAGGTTCGGAAAGCTTCGCATCCTGCTCGAAAACACTGCCGGCCAGGGCGACTGCATCGGTCATCGTTTCGAGCATCTTCAGGAGATCATCCGCGTTTGTCCAAAGCTCCCGCTCGGTGTTTGTCTTGACACTGCGCATGCATTCACCGCCGGCTATGATATTCGTGAAGAAGACGGACTCGAAGCGTTGATGCAGCGAGTGCAAAAGACGGTGAAGACGAAGAATGTGTTTGCGGTCCACTTCAACGACTCGCGCGCCGTGTACAACTCGCGCGTCGACCGCCATTGGCACATCGGCGAAGGTCACATCGGCGCCGACGCGTTGCGCCGCGTCGCGCGCCATCCGAAACTGAAGCACGCGGCATTTATCCTCGAAACGCCATACGACGACCCGCGCGCTGATCTAAAAAACCTTGAGATGCTGCGTTCGTTTGTTTCATAGTGTTGATGTAGTTACAATTCGCTGTAACTACACCTCACATGCGACCTCACGCACGCTTTGAATGGAACGAGGCGAAGCGCCGCTCTAACTTGTGGCGTCATGGAATCGATTTTGCCGAGGTGGTAGAAGTATTCGCAGACTATCCAGTCACCGTCGAAGATGACCGATATGATTATGGTGAGAGAAGATACTCGACACTGGCCTTATTTCGAGGCCGGGTTGTCTTTATAGCGCACACACAAACCGAATACATTATTAGATTGATCTCAGCCCGGTGGGCAACAAAAAATGAAGAAATCACCTACTTCAAAGAAATTGCGAACTGACTTTTCAATAAGGGATGAAGATATCGATTTGTCTGAAATCCCGGAGCTTACACCAGAAATGTTCCGTCACAAGGTCGTTGGAAATAAAATGTTTACTGAACCAAGAGACGAAGTGACGCTACAAATCGATCGCGATCTCTTGCAGTGGTATCAAAATCGGGGACCAGGTTGGGAGCGTCTAATCAACTTTCTTCTGCGGTCGTACATGCAAGAAACACAGCGCAAGTGGCAGAAAGAGGGGCAACCAAAAGCTAGACGCGCTTAACATTTTCTCCTACAATGCCCCACATGTTTTCTCGGCAGTCACTTACTAACCTCGTCCTAACGGTGCCGCTTCTGCGCCGCGCCTGAGGCGCGTGTTCTCGCAGCAGCGGCGACTCCAT
>DATNDM010000452.1:0-5154 GCA_035553235.1 Pyrinomonadaceae bacterium
GAATGACGCTGCCGGCGCCGAGGAACATGAGCGCTTTGAAGAAGGCATGCGTCATCACGTGGAAGATGCCGATCACAAACGCGCCCACGCCGCACGCCATGAACATGAAGCCGAGCTGCGAGACGGTTGAATACGCGAGCACCTTCTTGATGTCGTTTTGCGTGATGCCGATCGTGGCCGCGAAGATCGCAGTCGCGGCGCCGACGAGGGCAACGACGAGCATCATCGTTTGAGCGTGCTGGAAGATGACGTTGGTGCGCGTGACCATGTAAAGACCGGCGGTGACCATCGTCGCGGCGTGGATCAGCGCGGAGACTGGCGTTGGGCCAGCCATCGCATCAGGCAGCCACACGTGCAGCGGCAGTTGTGCAGACTTGCCGCAGGCGCCGATGAAGAGGCCGAGCGCGATCCACGAGAGAATGCCCCAGTGACCGATCAGTTCGACTGGAAAACTCTTCGCCTGTTGGAAGACGTTGACGTACTGAGCGCTGCCGAAAGTCGCGATGATGCCGAAGATCGCGAGCGCGAAGCCGAAGTCGCCGATGCGGTTCGTGATGAAGGCCTTGCGTGAAGCGTTCGCGGCTTCCGGTCGATCGAAGTAATAACCGATCAGCAAGTACGAGCAGAGACCGACACCTTCCCAACCGACGAACATCATCACGAAGTTCGAGCCCATCACGAGCACGAGCATCGCGAACATGAACAGGCCCATGTAAGCGAAGAAGCGATAGAATCCAGACTCGCCGTGCATGTAGCCGGTCGCGAAAACAAAGATGCAGAGACCTACGCCCGTGACGATCAGCATGAAGATCGACGAGAGCGGATCGAGTTGATAGCTCCACTCGATGTTCAGGAGGGCAAAATGTGGCGATTCAGCAGCGCCAACGAGAATGGCGGGATGCCGGCTCTGCTCTTCGGGCGTCATCGCCGCGAATTGTTCTTCGGCTTTCTTTTGGAGTTCGATCGAGGCTCGCTCGCTGAGCCCCTGGTTGACGCTGACCATGCCGCCCGGAATCCAGCTAAAACTAAAACCGTCCTGGCTGGTGAGATAAGGGCTGGGCCATTCGGCATGACCACTAAATCCGTACGAATAAACCGCAGCGACGCTAATCAAAAACGCGAGGGCCACGGAGCCGACGGCAATGCCGCCGATGAGTTGTTCGGAGAAACGAAGCTTCCGGCCCAGAAGACCATTGATTGCGGCGCCGATGAGCGGTAGCAGAGGAACTAGCCAGATGTATTTTTGCATTTAAGAAGTTGAAATAAATCCGATTACCACTTCAACAAATCAATCTCATCTACCCAGATCGTTTCCTTGTTTCGGTAAAGCGCGATCACGATTCCGAGACCAATCGCGGCCTCAGCGGCAGCGACGACGATCACGAAGACGGCGAATATCTGTCCGGCAAGCGCGTTGTCGGAGTTTGCCGCCGAGAGATAGCGGGAAAACGCGATGAAGTTCAGGTTCGCGGCATTGAGAATCAACTCGATCGACATGAAGATGACGATGATGTTGCGCCGCGTGAGCACACCTGCCACGCCGATGATGAACAGCAGCGCGCCAATCACCAGAAACTTCGACAGGTCGGGATTCATCGCCGCCTGCTTCATCAGTGCAAACCGGCTCTCCGCCTCTTGCAGTAATAGTATGTTGAAGAAACTAAGCATAAAATCCGCGTTTTAAATCCGCGTTATTCCGCGACTCCGGGGTCGACGTCATCTGCCGCTGCTTCCTGTTTGAGCGTGCGAGCCAACATCACGGAACCGATAATCGCCACCAGCAACAATACGCTCGCGATCTCGAACGGCAGCGAAGCGTAACGATAAAGACTGTTACCCACGTTCTCCGTATCTCTGGTGATGCGACTACTGCCCGTCGCTGAAGGAGCGTGTGCCTGATCTCTGATCGCTTCCTGCGCCGCCACGGTTTCGGGCGTCGTCTTGCGTCGTGCCTGCAGACCGCCATAACCGATATTGATTGAGTAAAGCATGCCGCCCACCAGCAGCAGGCAGAAGATCAGGCTTGCGGTTACCTGTCGTTGATTGTTGAAGATCTCTTCGGCGCCACGCTCTTCCGCGCCGACGTTGACGAGCATGATCACGAACAGGAAGAGCACCATGACGCCGCCGACGTAGACGAGGATCTGCACACCCGCGATGAACTCTGCGCGCGCGAGCACAAAGAGCGCCGCGACGGAGACTAGCGAGGAGATCAGAAACAGCGCGCTATGGACAGCGTTGCGCGCCATCACGGTCAAGAGTCCCGCAAAGATCGCCGCCAAACCGAAGATCCAGAAGAAGAGCGCTTCGTACCCGGAGAGAGTCATCTTTTAGCCACAAAAAGCACAAAAACACAAAATGAAAAACGAAAAACCAAACTACGGGGCTAAATCACGGTGCTGAATAAGCTCAACAGAAAGTCCTCAGAAAGAAAGCTCGACTCAACAGAATTCAGCCACTGAAAGCGAAGCATTTTTTATGTGCTTTTGTGCCTTTTTGTGGCTAAAACTAGCTTGTATATTTCACGGTTTCGCGGCCCTGTTCGAGCATCTCGCGGTTCCACACGAAGCCGGCGCGCGAGTAGGTCGCGAGTTCGAAATCCTGCGTCAACTCTAAACACGAAGTCGGACAAGCTTCCTGGCACAACGCACAGAACATGCAACGTGAAGTGTCGAAGATAAATTCGTCGAGCACTTTCTTGCGGCGCGGCTTGCCGGCCACGACGATCTCGACGTCCATCGGAATGACGTCAATGCAGTCTTCAGGACACGCAATCGCGCACAGGTTGCAGGCGATGCAGAGCGTGTCGTGCGTTTCGGGATCCATGTTGAGTCGCGGCGCACCGTGAAAACGCGGCGCCACGTCCGGTCGAACTTTCGGATACTGTTCGGTGTAGATTCCCTTGCCCGCCACTGAGTCTTTGTCGGTGAGCGCGCCGAGATTGTATTTCAACGTCAGCCCGAGGCCCTTGATCAGGTCGATCATGAAGAAGCGTTTGAGCTTCTGAGTCAATGTCGGTTTTGGAGTTTTTACTAACGGCATATTTAACTCCCGGTCTCCACCGCGGGTTTGCCCTTCGGCAAGTTTACCAGCCTGATATTTCTGCGTTGCAGCTTGAGATTGAAATCGCGTGAGCGCCAGTTGATGCGCGAGAGCAGCACGGCGGTCGCAAAGAGCCCGACGATTCCGAAGGCGATCATTATCACTTTACCCGCCGCCGTCAGGTTCAAGCCGCGATCGAGAAACTCGATGGTCTGCAATCCACGAAAACCATTGAGCGCCTGCACCACGAAGATCGCAAACGCCGAAAGCACGATATTGATCAGCGCGGAAGGGATCAGCCACTTCCAACCGATGTCCATCAGTTGATCGTAACGAAAACGCGGCAACGTCCAGCGCAGCCAGAAGTAGAAATAAAGAATAAGCGAAGTCTTAACTAAGAAGACAAGGACGCTGACGAGCACGAACAGGTTGTGATGTCCGGCGTCTTCGAGACGATGAACAAACGGGAAGTACCAGCCGCCGAGGTACACCGTGGTCGCGACTGCTGAAACGACGACCATCGCTGCGTATTCAGCCATGAAGAATAGCGACCAGCGCATCCCCGAGTATTCGGTGTGAAATCCGGCGACGAGTTCTGATTCCGCTTCCGGAAGATCGAACGGCGCGCGGTTGTTCTCGGCAATGCCGCTAATCAAAAACAACAAGAACGCCGCGGGCTGATAGACGATGTACCAGATCGAGTCCGAGCCTTGTGCGGCGACGATGCCTGAGAGTGACAGCGTACGCCCAAACATGAGTGCGCCGATGAGCGACAGGCCCATGGCGACTTCGTACGAAACCATCTGCGCGCTCGAACGCAGTCCGCCCAGGAGTGCGTATTTCGAGTTTGAAGACCAGCCGGCGAGTATCAACGCGAGCACGCCCACGCTCGACACCGCCAAGACTAAAAGTAGTCCGATATTAACGTCGGCAATCACGGCCCAGTCCGGGCCGAACGGGATCACTGAAAACACGATGAATGCCGATGCGACCGCGATGTAAGGCGCGAAGAAGAAGATCCAGCGATCGGCTTTTTCGGGGATGAAGTCTTCTTTGGTTAACAGCTTGATGCCGTCTGCGATCGGCTGGAGCAATCCCCATGGGCCGACGCGCATCGGGCCGAGCCGCGCCTGCATGAACGCGGAGATCTTGCGCTCGAGATAAGTGGCGTAAGCGACCCAGAGCGCAACCAGCGTGACGACGAGTCCGATCTGGATCAGCGGCCAGATGAAGTGGTTGATCGTCTCCGCGCTGAGACCCAGCTTCAGCAGGAGGTCGTTGAGTACGTCGATTGGAGCGAAAAGAAGCATGTCAGTTTAACCACAGATTACGCAGATACACAGACCAATAAAACAGTCTGCGTCATCTGCGTAATCTGTGGATGAAAATTCATCTGTCGATCTCGCCTAAAACAATGTCCAGCGTTCCGATGATCGCCACCACGTCGGCCACGAGATGCCCGATGCACATCTGTCGCAGCGCCTGCAGATTAATAAATGAAGGCGGCCGTACGCGGACGCGCCAGGGCTGCGCCGTGCCGTCCGACACGAGGTAACAACCGATCTCGCCTTTCGGTCCCTCGATCGAGTGGTAGTAATCGCCTGCCGGTGGCTTCACGATCTTCGGCAGCTTCGCGTTTACTGGTCCATCCGGAAGGTTTTCTAAAGCCTGATCGATGATCCGGCGCGACTGTCGCATCTCCTCCAATCGCACCAGGTATCGATCATACGTGTCGCCGTTCTCGCCAACCGGAACATCGAAATCCATGTCGCCATACGCCGCGTAAGGCCGCGACTTCCGCACGTCCCACGCGACGCCCGAACCCCGCAGCGCCGGACCAGACAACCCGATCGCGATCGCATCTTCCGCGGAGATCACACCGATGCCGACTGTTCGACTCAACCAGATGCGATTCTCCGACAGCACGGTTTCATACTCGTCGAGTCGCTTCGGAAAGTTGTTGACGAACTGACGGACGTCTCTATTGAAATCGTCGTAAGCATCGTTCGGCATGCCGCCGACGCGCCACGCGTGACACGTCAAACGCGCGCCAAACTGTCGCTCGAAGATCTTCAGAATCTCTTCGCGCTCACGCAAGGCCCAGAGCAGAAC
>DATNDM010000453.1:0-3456 GCA_035553235.1 Pyrinomonadaceae bacterium
GCAGGGCGATCTGATCGCGGGCACTGATTCCGGCGGTCTCGTTTTGCGAGTTTCTCCGGAAGGCAAGATGTTCGCGCTCTTCGATACGCAACTGCGAGAGATTCACGCGCTTGCGCCTGCGGCTGACGGATCGATCTACGCACTCGCGCTGAGCGATGCGGCTGCCACTGCGCGTACACCATCGACACCGGCAGTCACACCACAACCAGCCGAAGGTGCTACGCCATCGACGTCTGTGACGATCACGGCAATCGACGAGAGTGGTGCGCCGATTCAAGGCCAGGCAGCGACTCCGGCGCGTAGTCGCAACGACGTCTCGACTGCTCGGAGCGCCGTGTTCCGCATCCTTCCTGACGGTGCCACGGACGTCGTTTGGAGTTCGCCGACGGTGACGGCTTTCGCGATTGCTCCGTCACTGCAACCGGGCAGTGTTTTGATCGGGACAGCCGACAAGGGTCGCATCTACTCAGTCACAAATGACGGTCGCGACACGTTGCTCCTGCAATCGCCGGAGGGACAAATCTCATCGCTGCTGGTGCGAAACAATCAGGTTTACGCGGCTTCGAGTAATCAGGGAAAGCTCTTTCGTTTCGGCAACGAGCTCGGGACGGAAGGTACGTTTGAGTCCCCCGTGAGAGATGCTAAGCTGACTGCGTCGTGGGGTCGCGTTTGGTGGCGCGGTGCGGGAAATGTTGAAGTGCAGACGCGCACCTGAAATGGTGAGCGTCCTGATGCGACGTGGAGTGATTGGAGTGCGGCGTACAAGACTCCTGAAGGCACTCAGATCTCGAGCCCGCGCGCGCGCTTTATTCAGTGGCGTGCGACCGTGCGTGCTTCGGGTTCGCCAGGTGCGCCGTCATGGGTTGAAGATGTGAATGTAGCTTACCTGCCGCGCAACGTCGCGCCTGAAGTTTTGTCGATTACGGCGTTGCCGAACGGAGTTGGTTTGCAGCAGATCGCGAATGTCGCTGTCGATCCGAATGTCGAGTCGTCGGGGTTGGATCCGTCGGTTTTTGGTCCAGTGGCCCAGGTGCCGCCTAGACGTTTTTATCAACGCGGCGCGCGGTCGTTTCAATGGCAGGCCGAAGATCGTAATTCCGACACGCTCGAGTATGCCATCTACTATCGTGCGTTGAATGAACAGACGTTTCGGTTGTTGAAAGACAAGCTGCGCGACAACTTTTACACGATCGACGGTGCGACGCTCGCTGATGGTCGTTACATCATCAAAGTCGTTGCATCGGACGCGCCCGACAATCCACCGGACCAGAAGCTCACGGGTGAGCGCTTGAGTGAGCCGGTTGACATCGACAACACGCCACCAATCGTGAAAGCAGTGGGCCAACCGCAGTTGCGCGGAGACGCGGTGCGGGTAGTGTTCTCGGCTGACGATGCGACCGGGAAAGTGAAGAAGGCGGATGCGAGTCTTGATGGTGCTGCGTGGGTGCCGGTGTTTCCGGATGATGGGATTGCGGACAGCGGCCACGAAGTTTATTCAGTCGATTTCAGCGGCCTTGCTCCGGGCGAACATACGATCTCGCTGCGCGTCTTTGACACGAGTGGGAACGTTGGTACGTTCAGCGTTACTATCAGACGTTAGCCACGAGAGGGCACAAAAAGCACAAAGGTTTATTGGATGGCACTGTGCATCTCAATAAGGCTTTGTGCATTTTCGTGGCTGACGTCTTGCACGATAAGGTGCGCACAAACTCGAAACCGTGCGATTTTCCGCGCGTTTTGTTAGACTTTTCGTCCGAAAATACGTGGCACCCCTCTTGCTGCCTTCCGAGTCAGCGCATCTCTTTCTCCCTCCTGCGCAGATTTGGCATGAGGAGAAATGGCTGGAAATGATCAAGCTACTGCGACAGTTAATGCTGGTGATAGCGATGCTCGGCGTGGTGTCCGCCGGGGGCTTCGCGCAGCGCAAAGACCAGGATAAACGGCCTCCGAAGGAACCGGCGAAGGTGATTACTAACGACCGGAAAGATCAGAGGCCGCCGCGGCAGAACACCAATCAACCACCTCCCAAACGAGACAAGCGCGACAGACCTGACTGAAGTCGGCCACTAAAAGGTACAAACCAAACCGCCACAGAAGGCACAAAAGACACATGATAGCTTTTGTGCCTTTTGTGCTTTTTTGTGTACTGTAGCCGCTTTGCATGACCGAGTCTCGACCATCTCCCGTAAAGATCGTTCTCGCCTTCGCCGCGGTTTATACCCTCTGGGGATCAACCTACCTCGCAATCCGGCTCGCCATCGAAACTCTGCCGCCGTTCCTGATGACTGGAACGCGATTTACGCTCGCCGGATTGATACTTTTCACCTGGGCAGTGCTCAACGGCGAGCGCTCGATGCCGCCGCTCCATCTGTGGCGTCGTGCGTTGGTGATTGGTGGTCTGCTGTTGCTCGGCGGCAATGGCGGCGTGGTCTGGTCGGAGAGATATGTTGCCACGGGTCTCGCCGCGTTGTTGGTCTCGACGGAGCCTTTGTGGGTTGTGGTGCTGAACTGGGCAATCAGTCGCCAGCGACCGAACTGGAAAGTATTACTGGGAGTGTTGATCGGTCTGGTTGGTGTCGCAATGCTTGTCAGTGATGGGTTGAGCAGTAATGGACATTCGAAGTTAACTTTAATCGCCGGCGGTGTGGTGTTGTTCGCAGCATTTTCGTGGGCCGCTGGATCGGTCTACTCGAATCATCGGCCGCTGCCGGTGTCGACGTTGATGGCAGCGGGCATGCAGATGATGTCGGGTGGCTTTTTACTCTTGCTGCTGGCCGTGGCCACGGGCGACCCGATGCGTTTGAACCTCGCGAAAGCTTCGTGGACTTCGATCGGCGCGTTCTTTTACCTGCTCGTGTTCGGATCGCTCGTTGGTTTCACTGCATACAGTTGGTTGCTAAACAATGTGGCGCCGGCACGCGCTGCGACCTACGCCTACGTGAATCCGGTCGTCGCCGTATTCTTAGGCTGGCTCATCGCCGGCGAGCCACTCACAAAGCAAATGTTAATTGCCGCCGCCGTAATCATCAGCTCCGTAATCGTGATCACAACCTTCGGCCGCGAACACCCTCCCACGCCCCACGACTCCGAATGCCCCACGCCACCCTGCGCTTGACAAACATGACCACATCAAAAGAACACATCATTCAGCTTGTTCGGCAACAGCCCGACGAACCGCCAAAAGCTTAAAGAGGTTCTGCTGATTTTGCGCTTTTTGTGCTTTTTTGTGGCTAACCGATCTTTGCTGGTTCGACGGAAATCGGGTTATGTTCGACCGACATGACTCGTTTGGAGCAGCTCGACAGGCAGATCACGCGGTTGAGACGCAGGGGCGAATTTCTCAACGCGATCAGCCGGAAGTATTGGACCGCGCGGAGGATCATCTTTGTTGCCGGTGCGTTGTTAGCTTTGGCGTTTTGTAACCTCGCTGGCAGCACCACTGCGTGGTTTGTCGCG
>DATNDM010000454.1:0-4248 GCA_035553235.1 Pyrinomonadaceae bacterium
ACTCAGTTTTGACAGACGCGCAGAAGCATCGTTTCGAAGAGAACCTGGAGCTCGACTTTTCATTCGGCGTCAAAGGCTTGTCTCGCTTTCGTGCCAACCTGTTCAACCAACGCGGCGCGGTCGGCGCAGTCTTTCGCGCGATTCCCTACGAGATCAAAGCGTTCGAAGACCTCGGCCTCCCCGCTGTCGTCAAACAGCTTTGCGAGAAGCCCCGCGGCCTGATTCTCGTCACTGGTCCAACCGGATCAGGAAAATCGACGACGCTTGCCGCAATGATCGACAAGATCAATCGCGATCGTCACGAACACATTCTGACGATCGAAGACCCGATCGAGTTTCTTCACAACCACAAAGGCTGTTTGATCAATCAGCGCGAAGTTAACGCCGATACTCATGGCTTTGCGGCAGCGCTCCGCACTGCGCTACGTCAGGATCCGGACGTGGTCCTCGTCGGCGAAATGCGCGACCTCGAGACGATCGAGTCTGCGCTGCGCATCGCGGAAACCGGACACTTAACACTCGCCACGCTGCACACCAACTCCGCCGCGTCAACCATCAACCGTATCATCGACGTCTTCCCTTCCGACCAGCAGGCACAGATTCGCGCGCAGCTCTCGCTCGTGCTCGAAGGAATTCTGTGTCAGGCATTGCTGCCGCGCGCTGAAGGAAGCGGCCGCGCGATGGCGCTCGAGATCATGGTGCCGAATGGCGCTATTCGAAACCTCATCCGCGAAGACAAAGTGCACCAGATCTACTCGATGATGCAGACGGGCCAGGACAAGTACGGGATGCAGACTTTCAACCAGGCACTGGCCACTCTCTATCACAAACGCCAGATCACGCTGGACACCGCAATGCAACGCTCTTCGAACGTCGATGAACTGCGCGAACTAATCGATCGCGGCGCCGGCATCAACACCAACGGCACGAAGCAGCATGGGAGCCCATACGCACAGGGCCGGCCCGTTGGTGTCAGACCGAACGTAAACAGATAAGCCACACTGGAGCTTCCAGCTATGCCTACGTATGTTTTCAAAGGCCGCAACCGACTGAACGAGATCGTGGTCGGCGAACGCGTCGCGGACAACCGTGAAGCGCTGCGTCAGATTTTGCGACGCGAGCAAGTGACCCTCACTTCCGTCAAGGAGAAGGGTCGAGAGATCGGCATTCCGAAGATTGGCGGCCGCAAGAAAGTTAAGTCGAAAGACTTGTCGATCTTTACGCGCCAGTTTTCAGTGATGATCGACGCCGGTTTGCCGCTCGTGCAGTGTCTCGAGATCCTGGCCCAGCAACAGGACAATAAATACTTTCAGCAGATCCTGTTGCAGGTGCGCCAGGATGTTGAAGAAGGTTCGACGCTCGCTGCGGCGATGGCGCGTCACGTGCGCGTCTTCGATCAGCTATACGCGAACATGGTTGAGGCTGGAGAAACGGGCGGTATTCTCGACCTGATTCTGCAACGACTCTCGACGTTCATCGAGAAGATCGTGAAGTTAAAGCGCGACATCGTCTCCGCGATGATTTATCCGGTGGCGGTGATCCTAATGGCGATCGTGGCAGTGGCGGTGATCATGATTGTCGTGATTCCGCAGTTTCAAAACATCTTCCTTGGTCTGCTTGGACCAGGCGAACAATTACCGTTGCCGACACGCATCGTCGTCGGGTTTAGTAATTTCCTCGCCGGCTGGGGCGGACTCGTGATCCTTGCCGCCGTGATCGGAACCACTGTGGCGGTGAGGTTTTATTACAAGACGCCGGGCGGCAGGAAACTCATCGATCGCATAATTCTCAAGCTCCCGATTCTTGGCGACATCTTCCGCAAGATCGCCGTCGCACGTTTTTCACGAACGCTCTCGACGTTGCTGTCTTCCGGTGTTCCGATCCTGCAGTCGCTGGATATCACGGCGAAGACCTCCGGCAACGTGATCATTGAAGAGGCGATTACGAAAGTGCGCGCCGGCGTCGAGCGGGGTGAGAGCTTCGTCGATCCCTTAAAAGCTACCGAAGTGTTTCCACACATGGTCGCGCAGATGATCGGCATCGGTGAACAGACGGGCGCTCTCGACGCCATGCTCGGCAAGATTGCCGACTTCTACGAAGCAGAAGTCGACTCCGCAATTGCGAACCTGTTGACGCTGATCGAGCCACTTCTGATCGGCTTCCTCGGCGTCACCATCGGCTCCATCGTCATCGCGATGTACCTGCCGTTGTTCACCCTGATCGGCAAACTCTCGCAGGGCGGCAAGTAAGCTCACCAAACACAACCGGCACAAAAGGCACATATGTTTTACTTGTTTGTGCCTTTTGTGCCTCTTTGTGGCTATGCCAGTTTTGCGTCTGCTATAATCCGCTCACCCCTGCGACCCCCCTTATCAGCCACTCTCCTTCGAAGACGCACGAGAGTTTGTAGAACCATGTCCGTAAAGTATCCCGAGGCTCGTCCTTCTGACGGGCACGTAAGCAAAGACCAGCTTACGAATCTTCAAAGTCCTGAACTGGCTTCGTATTGGCTAACCGCGCTGATTGAATCCGCGGACGATGCGATAGTCAGCAAGACGCTGGAAGGCATCATCACGAGTTGGAACGCAGGAGCACAACGCATCTTCGGCTACACCGCCGACGAGGTAATTGGCAAGTCAGTCACGATTCTCATCCCCGAAGATCATATCGACGAGGAACCCGCCATCCTCGCGCGACTCCGCGCCGGCATACGCATCGAGCACTACGAGACCATACGCGTGCGCAAAGACGGCAGGCTGGTCGACATCTCGTTGACAGTGTCGCCGATCAAAGGTCCGAACGGTCAAATTATCGGCGCTTCGAAGATCGCCCGCGACATCACCGAACAGAAACAGGCCCGCCGCGCGCTCGATGAAGCCACAGAACGTCTGAAACTCGCATTCAGCGCGGCAAGGCTCGGTGACTGGTCATGGGACGCGAAGACTGACGTCGTCACGTTGTCTGATATGGCCGCGCACATTCTTGGTGTTACTCGTGCGCCAATCATGACGATGAACAATTTGCGTGAGTTGCTCAACGAAGAAGATCGCGAAGATACGATTCGTTTCATTGAGAAGGCACTAGCCGAACACACGGATTACGACATCGAGTACCGAATTCAGAGTTCGGATCAGCCTGAGAGGTGGGTCTCAGCTAAGGGTCGTGGACTCTACGCCGAGGACGGTTCGGTAACGGGCATGTTGGGAGTTGTGCAGGACATCTCCATGCGCAAGACAAACGAAGAAACGTTGCGCGAGCAGGCCGAAGCGCTGCGCACGCTTTACGAAATGGGCAAGACGATTTCTGCCGAGCTCAATTTGCACAAGACGGTTCAGGCCCTCACGGATGCCGCGACGGAGTTGACCGGAGCGCGTTTCGGTTCGTTCTTCTACAATGTGCTGAACAAGGAGGGCGCATCGTACATGCTCTTCACGCTCGCAGGTGTGCCGCGTGAAGCGTTTGCACATTTCCCGATGCCACGTGCGACGGATCTGTTTGGTCCAACTTTCCGCGGCGAAGGTATCGTCCGCATCGACGACGTGAAAGTCGATCCACGATACGGCAAGAACTCACCGTATTACGGCATGCCTGACGGCCATCTGCCGGTCACCAGCTATCTTGCAGTTCCGGTAGTCTCACGTTCAGGCGAAGTGCTGGGCGGCCTCTTCTTCGGTCATCCCGACCCCGGCGTGTTTACGGAGCGTGACGAAATCATCGTTTCAGGCCTGGCGTCGCAGGCGGCGATCGCAATGGACAATGCCCGCCTCTACGAAGCAGCGAAGAAAGCACGCGCGGAGGCCGAACAGGCAGCTAGCGAGAACGAGCGCTTGTACAGGCAGGCTGAGGAGTCGAGCAGACTGAAGGAAGAATTTCTCGCCACGATCTCACACGAACTCAGAACTCCGTTGAGCGCGATTCTCGGTTGGGCCAGAATGCTGCGCCTGGGCCAACTCTCGCCCGAGAACTCCGCGAAGGCGCTCGACACGATCGAACGCAACGCCCGCGCGCAAGCTCAACTCGTCGACGATCTGCTCGACGTGTCGCGCATCATCACGGGCAAGTTGCGCATGGACGTGCGTCCAGCGGATCCGCATTCATTTATCGATGCGGCGGTTGAAGCGGTGCGTCCCGCGGCCGAAGCTAAAGGCGTGCGCGTGCAGAAAGTGATCGATACGGGAGCCATTTCGATCCCGGGCGATCCAGTGCGGCTGCAACAAGTCGCCTGGAATTTACTTTCGAACGCGATCA
>DATNDM010000455.1:0-3127 GCA_035553235.1 Pyrinomonadaceae bacterium
AGTTTTTACTTGTTCTGGCCGGTGAGCCGCGCTCCTGATTCGCCGTTCTCGTTTTGGGTGTCGATGATTCCGTTTTCCGCGCCGGTGGCGATGCTCGTCCGCATCGTTACGCAAACACCGCCCTTCTGGCAAATCGCGCTATCGCTGTTGATCGGATTCAGCAGTGTGCTCGTGATCATGTGGATTGCGGCGCGTATTTATCGTGTTGGCATGTTGATGTACGGCAAACGGGCCTCGATTCCGGAGGCCGTACGCTGGGCCAGACAGGCATGATTGAAGTCGAGAAAAAATTCCGATTGACGAAACGACAGCGCGATGCGGTGTTGAAGCGTCTGCCGCTGGTGGGCGCGGAGTTGGAAGGCGAAGAGTTCGAAGAGAACACGCTTTTCAACGGCAAAGCGTTGGAATTGGGGTCATGTGTGTTGCGGCTGAGGCGTGTGAAAGGCAAAGCGACGCTGACCTACAAGAAATCGTTGCCGAGTACGTCGTCGTTCAAACAACGACGCGAAGAAGAGACGCTGGTCGAGGATCCGGAAGCGATGGAGGCGATCCTTTTGGCGCTCGGTTACACGCCTGCGCTTGTTTATGAAAAACGAAGGCAGACGTGGCGACTCGCCAACACCGAGATCGTGATCGATGTGTTGCCGTTCGGGTTGTTCATGGAGATCGAGGGAAGAGTAACTGATATCAGGGCCGTCGAGCGCAAGCTCGGATTGAAAGGGCTGAAGGCGGAGAGCGCCACGTATCCTCAACTCACTGCCAAACACGGGAAAGTCTACGATGGCCTGATCGAAGCCAGGTTTTAGCTCAACAAGCCTGCGATCAAACCTTTCAACCATTTCGCGTCTATGGGTTTGGTGACGTAAGCGTCGAAGCCGGAGGCTTTCGCGTCTGAGCGGAAGTCGTCTTGCTGGTGCGCCGTGACGGCGATGATGGGAACCTTCTTGAGTTGCTCGTTCTGCCGGATCAGTTTCGTGGCGGCAAAACCGTCCATCGTTGGCAGCATGAGATCCATCAGAATCACGTCAGGTTTTTCGCGGGCCGCTAATTCGACTGCGATCTGACCGTTCTCAGCTTCGAAAACGATGAAGCCCTGGTCTTCGAGTTCCAGACGCATGAAGAGGCGCGTATCCTCAACATCCTCGACCAACAAAACCTTGAGATCCCTTGAACCCCTGTCAGGCATAGCTCGCCGACTCTATGACTCACTCTGCGCGCTGTCAAGGCGACAATTCGTTCGAACAAATGTGAGCCGCCTGTCGTTAAAGGCTGCGACCGTCGTTTTTATTTCCTTTCTGAGGCCGGAAAATATATGAAACGGATAGTAATCGTCGTCCTTTTGGTGCTTGTTGCGGGCGTTGCTGGTGTGGTTCGTTCTTCGGTGGGTTCCGTGTCGGAGCTACGCGGGCTTGTTTCGCATCGGAATGCGGCCGATGTGCGGCAGGAGATTCGCCAGACTTACGAACTCGCGCCGGGCGCGCGCGTCGAGATCTCCGGCCTGAACGGCGCCGTGAAGATCGAAACGTCTGATTCAAAGACCGCTGAGATTTATATCGAACGGACCGCGTCGTCGCAGGAGGCACTGGACCGTCGCAAGGTGACGATCGAAGCCGACGCGAATAGTTTGCGGATTCGTGGGGACAAATCGGACGATGAGGGATTTTTATCAAGACTGTTTGGCGGGTCGGCAAGCGAACGCACCACGCTTAAACTGCCCCGGCAGATCGCGCTTGCGGCAAAGGGTGTGAATGGATCGTTTGTGACGAGCGACATCGATGGCGCAGTTGAAGTAACTGGCGTAAATGGTCGCGTGCAGGTTGGAAGCGCGGTTGGGACGGCGACGTTCAAAGGTATCAACGGTAACATGGTGGTTGGACTGAAGCGGGTCGATCAGGACGGCGTGACGCTCAGCGGCATCAACGGAAACATCGAGTTGCAGCTTGGAGCGGATGTGAACGCGGACTTCGACGCGCACGGGATGAATGGAAACGTGAGTTCAGACCTGCCGGGCGTGCAGATTGATAGGGAAAGGCGTGGGAAGTTCTGGGCGCGCATCGGCACTGGCGGCGCCGGGATCAGCGCGAAGGGGATTAACGGCAATATTCGAATTACGCGCGGCGCACAACCACCGACAAATCCGTAGTTCGAATCACAAGGTTTACCTACAAAAGGTCAATAGCTCACTAACGAAATTCGGAAGCGAAGGCAGTCCCGGATGGTTGGCGACAGGCGTGCACGAAAGTCCGTCTCCTAGCTCTTCTCTGTGCAACCTCTGTGTTCTCTGTGTCTCTGTGGTTGCTTTTTTCCAATCATTCTTAACCACGGAGACACAGAGAACACAGAGGTTGCACAGAGAAGAAGTGTCTCGTAAACATTCAGGACGCCAGTCTGGCAGTGGAGAACTTTTGAACCAGCTCTCTATCAACGACCACGTGAGCTTGATAACTGAGTGTGTTCAATAATATTCGAACGCGATCCGTATCCTGCATCTCGCGATCGAAAACGCCGCAGAAGTCCTTGAAACGACCTTCTTTGATGATCACCTCATCACCCGCTTTGAGCTCTTCAAACCGTCTCACAAGACCATCCTCTCCAGTTCTGGATCTAAGCAAGTCGATGATCTCGTCCTCAACCGGAACCGGTGTACGCGTGAAAGTCACTACACTATGCACGCCCCTGGTAAATCGCACTCGGTGATATTCCGTGTTGAATCTGAAGCGGGCGAAGATGTAACTCGGAAACATGTGCTTCGACATTCGAGTTAACTTGTTCGTAAATTCGTTGTACTTATTCACCCGCACTTTTGGAGTCAGAGTTTCAATGCCCCAGGTCTTCAAGTTAACGCTGGTGCGCTCCTCCTGTTGAGGATGCGTGTGGACCACATACCAGTTAAGACTGTCTCCGTTTGCCTCTGACATGATTACGGCCTCCGTGAATTCCTCGTCCGTGGAAGAATCGAAATCTGAACAAAGCTGCCGCACTTTGAACCGCTTAACCTGCGACCCAAATTCTTTTGCAATCCGTGCTGAGTGCGACTGCCGGAGCCGCCGCTTACTAAAGCGACTTCTCGTGCACATTAGGTTGCGGCTTACGCTTCGCTACGAAGCGAGGAACCGTTTTTAAGGTC
>DATNDM010000456.1:0-3059 GCA_035553235.1 Pyrinomonadaceae bacterium
GCGAAGATCGAACTTAAGGATGGCCGAGCTGTCGAGGGACCACTCCAATTAGTCGAAATCACCACCTACGGAGTCAAAGGCAATCGAGTCGAAAACAGTTCCTATCCGCTCAAGGGCGGACTCGCTGGCAAAGAAGAGTACAAATACGATGAGCGCGGCAACATCACTGCGATGACCCTCCGCGACGACAACGGCGCGATTCTCAGTCGCGAAGCCTACGACTACGAATTCGACAAGTTTGGCAACTGGACGAAGATGACTACCAGTCTCGTCGTTTTCGAAAACGGCGAGCTGAAGCGCGAGCCGACTGAGGTTACGTATCGGACTGTCACTTACTACTTCGACGACTCGGTCGCGAAGATCGTCGAGGAACCGAAGACGCAGGTAGCCCCAAGCATTCCCGACCCTCGATCATCCGTGCAGATTGCACCCGAAACAACGGCGTTCTTACCCATAAAATCCGTTCAATCCGTGGTCGAAGTGAACACGGATAACACGGCTAACACCGATGCTGATGCGAAGGGATTGTTCCTCGCGGGCCGTGATTTTCTCGCGCAGCACAAAGATCGCGAAGCCATCAAAGCCTTCAAAGACTCGATAAAACTTAACCCTGACGATGCCGAAGCGCTGTACGGGTTGGGTTTCGCAAACTTTCGCATCGGTCGTTTCCGCGATGCTGCCGACGCGTTCAAGAAAGCAACCGTACAGCAGCCGGCCATGGCGAAGGCGCATTACGGTTTGAGCCTCGCTTATCAGGAACTCGGAATGGAGAAACAACTGATCGACGAATACCGGATCCTGCAAACCCTTGACAGCGCGCTCGCGAAGAAGCTGGCCCAGACGTTTCCGCAATTCAACTTCTCGTGTCGTGCGATTCAAGGCTGTCCATAGCAATCATCGATTTGCCTTATTTTAAGGAGTGTTGATGCAGAATGAGCGGTTTGTGGTGTTGACGGGACACCTCAGCAATTATCCCCTTTCTGATCTCGTCGGAATTCTTCGTCACCAACGCAAGTCAGGGCGCCTCGTGATCGAATACGCCAAGGGCCCGGCGACGTTTTTCTTTCAGAACGGCGAGTTGATCGACGCGCGCATGAACGAGCTCACGGGTTTGCAGGCGGTCTGCGTCGCACTGGCCCAACCGGAAGCATCCTTTAATTTCAATCCGTTGATACAAAGTTCGCGACGATCGATCGAACCGTCGTTGCAGCGTGCGGTGGCAGAGTTGTTTGGCTGCTGGGATGAGAGTTACGCGCAAATCGAAGCGACCGCTGCGCCGCAGCCGGAAGTTTTGGCGTTACCGGCGGCGCCGCCGGTGATTGTGCATAAACGTTCGTTGTTTCTGATCGCTGCGGCAATCCTGATTTCGGTTGCACTTTCAATCGTGATTGCCGTAATCGGCGGTGTCAACAACAACGCGGCGGCTGAGACGGCAGTGCAGTCGAGCCAGCCGCAGGTTGCGCCAGTTGCAGCCGAACCGGCAGCACCGAAAGCGACCGCAGCAACGATCGCGAAACCGAACCGGACGGAGCGTAAAGAAGAGAAGCGGGCAAAGCCGGAAGTGAAGACTGAGACGGAGGCGGTGGCCCAAGCGCAACCGGTGAAGGAGCCGGAGCCGCAACAGCAAACGTCACAGTCAATCAAAGTCGTCATGCAGATCGAGAACGGGCGCGTTTTGAAAGCGTCAATCGCAAACCCGCGACCCGGCATGGACAACTACGAAGCGCTCGCACTGCGAATCGCGCGGCAGCGTCGTTATCCGCCGACGACGAATGGTGGACAGACAGTAACAATCAGTGTGAACCGTTAACGCTGATCTGCGTTTATCGGCCTAAATCCGCGGCTTTTATACAGAGGAAAACCCGATGCTATTTCTCGAAAGCAAAACCCTGAATCGCGCAGTAGACACCGCCGCGCGAACGCACATTCTCCAGGCACTCCACGCCGGCAACGTCGTCCCGCTGATACGCTCGAGCCGGCTGCACCTATTCGAGAGCGTTCTGCTCGGTATGGACCAGGTCAGCGAAATGGAAACCACGCTCGCTAACTCGACCGAGTCGACGACCGCCGAACCATACGTCCGCGGCGACCTCTTCTGCTTCGACGATTACATCCTCTTCCTCGTGTTCGAAGACGACGTCATGCGCGCCGGCATCGTCTACGAAGCAAACACTCCCGAACCGTTTCGCAAGCTCGACTCGTTCTGTCACGACGTCCGCGCCATCCTGATGTCAAAAGAACAGCAGGTCACGATGTCGTATCCGGAGTGGCAGACGAACGCCGCCGCGATGGCGCGCGGCTTCAGAACGTTCGTCGAACGGCAGGACGCGGACTCGCTCTACACGAGCCTCCGCAAAGAGTCGATGAGCAAGCGCATTCTCGCCGCGTCAAAACTCGAAGACGAAAGCGCCCGCATGTTTTTGCGCACCGCACGCAACGCGCACCAGGAAGGCTACGCGGCCAAGTTGCTCACCGGCCACACCGAATCCGCCGACGTGCCGATTCAACGACTCGAAGACGCCGGGCTCGTGGAAAGAGAAGTCCAGATCAGTTGCCGCAAAACCGGTCACGCGCTCTTTCGTTTGCCGAATCCACACGCACTCGCCGTCGTCACTGTCAGCGACGCAACCTGCAGCGAGTGCGGCGCGCCTGTGGCTGACGAGAACGTCGAGGAAGTGATCGCGCCGACGCAGCTCGCGTCGTCGTTGCTTGAAGACGGATCATGGCTGGTCAGCCGCATTCATTTTCTGTTGCGAGAGATGGGCGTGCCGGAGCGCGACATCGCGCTTGGACCAACCGAAGGGAATGGCTACGGTCAGTTGATGGCGAACGTCTGTGGCGAGTCGTTTCTGATCGTGACGCGTGACGGTGATCTGACGCCCGCGTTGGCCCGTTGGGCGATCGATCTCGAAATCGATACTGAGGCTGCGCACCTGATGATCGTCGCGACCGGACGCATCCACAAAGAGGCCGGCGTGCTACTGCAAAATCACTCGCGCCGGCGTGTCAGCGGCGGTCAGGACTTCGAGATGATCATTGCTGACGACGTTGCGACGGCC
>DATNDM010000457.1:0-8728 GCA_035553235.1 Pyrinomonadaceae bacterium
TTGGATAGGGCTGACGTATGTTAACGCGTAATCGATACCTTCTTTGTACCGTGCTGGTTTGCTTAGGTGCAGGCTCAGCACTCGCCCAGGCCTCGATGGCCGAGTTTCAACAAGCTCTTCGCGAAAAGGCTGCTTTCAACGAGCACGACTTCGCGGCCCTGCAACTCAATCAACCGGTGGTGCGCCTCGTTCCAGTTACCGAAAAACGTGAAGTCGCGGTCACGGGTCTTGTAAACATCAACGCCAGCGCCGAAGACTTTTTGCGGTCGTATCGCGACAGCATGATGCGCAAAAGCAACAACGCCATTCTTGAAATTGGCACCTTCGGCAACGAGCCGGCACTGGCCGACCTCGACGGTCTGACGCTCGAACCCGGCGATATCGATGATTTAAAAGAATGCGTCGTCGGTGACTGCCAGATCAAGCTCTCGGCGCCGATGATCGAGCGCTTTCAAAAAGAGATCGATTGGGACGCGCCTGACTACCAGCTCCGGGTCACGAATCTTTTCAAACAGATGCTGGTTGCTTACGTCAAAGACTATCGCGCGCGTGGTGAAACGGCGCTGATCGAGTACAACGACAAGAACGACAGCGTCAGTCTCGCAGCCGAACAGCGTGCGCTCACGAGCGCCGCGGGTTACGTCAGCAGCTTTCTTACCGATACGAAATCAGGTTTGCAATTACTTCAGGAGACGCTCGTTTGGTCCAAAATCAAATTCGGACTGAAGCCGGTGATCTCCGTCAATCACATCTCGATTTACAAGCGAAACAGTGATGCTGGTCCACAAGTGGTCATCGCGTCGAAGCAAATCTACGCCAACCACTACTTCAACGCTTTCCTTGCGTTGACTGCCTTTGTTAATGTTCCCGGTACAACCAACGCTTCTTATCTGGTCTACGAGAACCGTTCACGCGCTGACGGCCTCGAAGGACCATTTGGTAAACTCAAGCGCGGCGTGGTTGAGAAAAAGGCGCTCGAAGGTTTGCGTGGCATCATCGCGCAGTCAAAGATGAGTCTCGACGGGCCACTTTTGACTGCGTCCACTGCCGAGCTTTCCACGTCTGAGTCGTACGGTTGGGGACAGAGATTATTTGGCGGGATTCGTCCGCTTTTGTGGCTCACGGTGCTTTCCGCATTGATTGCGTTGTTGGTGCTTGGCCGTCGACGTACCGACGTAACGGCAGCGAAAGGCAAAGCCCTCAAGCCCGAAAGCGTCAAGAGTTAAAACGGCTTTGCACGAAAGTCGTTTTCGGCCTTCTTCTCTGTGCAACCTCTGTGTTCTCTGTGTCTCTGTGGTTGTTTTCTCGAACAATTCGTAACCACAGAGGCACAGAGAACACAGAGGTTGCACAGAGAAGAGCCAGAAGACAGACTTCTCAAAAGGAGAATGAAATGATAAGAAAACAATTTATGTGGATCGTGGCTGCGATCGTAATCGGAGGGCTGCTGTCGTACGTCTCCGCGCAGCACACGGGCGGTCATACTGTTGAGTTGAAGAACGCGAAGGGTGAATCAGTAGGCACGGCCACGCTCACGGCTATCAACAAAAAGGGCGGTGTCAAGGTTAAGCTGGATCTGAAGAATTTAACCCCAGGCCAGCATGCACTTCACTTTCATCAGATGGCGAAATGTGAAGGACCGGATTTTCAAACAGCGGGCCCACACTTTAATCCTGATTCCAAAAAGCACGGTTTGAAGAATCCGGAAGGACCACACGCCGGCGATATGCTCAATTTCAATGTCAGCGCCAATGGAACGGCAAACGCGACTTTGACGGACGTGCGAGTCACGTTGGGCGATGGGCCGAACGGCCTCTTCTCGAATGGCGGCACTTCGCTCGTCGTTCACGAGAAAGCAGATGATATGAAGACTGATCCGTCTGGAAACTCCGGTGCACGCATCGCCTGCGGCACAATCTCCATGTAGTTTGTCTAGCCACAAAAAGCACAAAGAAATAATTAAGCCCTAAAGAGGTACAAAAAGCACAAAGGTCTTCATTGACCTTTGTGCTTTTTGTGCCTCTTTATGGCTGATACACTGTGCGCACGGAGGCTGTTATGAAGTATCTCGTCGCTCTCATCGCTCTTGTTATCGCCATCAACGTCTACGCAAACCAACAGACCGTAAAGATCAGTCCCGGCTTCTTCACCGCGAAGGATTATCTCGACATGAGTGACACTGAGCGGCGTGCGTACGTCACCGGGCAGATCAACGGAATGCTGGTCGCGCCTTTCTTCGGCGCGCCGGAAGAGAATCTGAGCTGGTTGAAAACGTGTAGCAGCAAGATGTCAGACGAAGAGCTCGCCTCGATTCTGACGCGCTACATCCGCGACCAGCAGAACCAGCAGCAAAACCTCAACGTGCTGACCTTCGCCGCCCTGCGCGAGGCGTGTCGCAGACCCTAAAATCGCATTGCAAAAATTACGGGATGACCGTAATCTATCCACGAATCCGCAAACCTCTTCCCGTTTATTTTCATCTGTAATTCCGTATCTCCCCCGACCGCTTATGTCATGCTTCGTGCCAAGTACAACTTGAATGGTCACCTGTCACTGAAGGGAGCTACTAATATGAGAGTATTCTGTCCCGAGCACAAAAAAGGATTTTTCGCGCCCCGGCAAAGTCCCATCAAGTGTGAAAATCGCGGACACCTGCTCGGCGAGATCGATTTCGAGGGGCAGGCGCGGTCTCCCGTCGATTTGCAGTGGCAATACTGTTGTAATTGTGAACACTTCTGCCCCGTCGATTTCGACCAGTACGGACTCCAGCGCTGCCCCGTTTGCACACGCAAAAGCTCGCTCCTTTACCTGTGCAACCGTTGCTACGTCATCAGCTTCGAGTCGAACACGGCGCTTCAGACGAAGAACTTCACGCTCACGGCCGAAGGCGTGCCGCAACCTTCATGTCCCGGCTGTTTGCGCGCCGCGTCCGCCGACTTGTTCGAGCACACTTGCGACGTCGCAAACACTTCGTTTATCACGGGGCTGAACGCGTGTCCGATTTGCAATGAACGACTCGACGTCGCGCCCGCGTTTCCATCACTTGTCGCGAATTACCTGAAGCGAACGAAATCGGCCAACAAAGTAAGTGTCACTTTCGACTACGAGACGGGAGCGTTTGTGCCGGTGGAAGACGGCGAGTTTGTAATCGTCACAAACGCAGATCAGCCAGTGGTACTGCCGCGAGCATCGAAGTTCTCAAGCAAGCGTGATTTCTACGAGTTTTATCAGGACTATTATCACTGCCCGAACCCGGACGACGGCGACGTGCAGATCATTCAACCCGCGTTCGTAGCACGCGCCGCGAACGGCTGGACTCTCGTAGCGACCGGTCTTCTCGACGTGCTGAAGGAACAGCCGGCGAAGAAGAAACCGGCGACGCCAGTGATACAGCCAACGCCACAGCCGCCCCCAGTCGTGAAGCGTGAAGAACCCGAGCCCGCGCCCGTCATCACGGCGAAGAAACAGGAACCGACGCTCAAGACGTGTGCGGAATGTGGATCTCAGATCGAAGAGAAGTACGCTTTCTGCTGGAAATGCGGGCACTCGATGCAGAACGAAACGAAACCGCGGCAGGTCATGTCGTCTGACGTCGATCTGGACGACGAGCCCACGATGCAACGTGAACCGCGACCGTTCAACTCGACTGTCTTGCCGTGGACCACAACGCGCGCACCCGAACATCCGTCGTCGAGTCGCGGATCGGTTTTGAAGCTGCTCGCGATTGGCGGCGTGGTCACAATCGGGTTGACGCTCGGTGTGTTTGGACTGTTCCGTACAGAGACTCATACGGCAGCAGCGCCTCCGCCGGCGGTTTCGGAGCCGGCCAGTCAACCGCAAACCGCTGCACCGGCGATCACGACTGAAGTCTCGCGAAACGCGCCGGCTCAAACGACGACTCAGCAGGTCGCTCCGAATCCCGACGACGAACTTAAAAAACTCCGCGAACGCCGCATGACAGCGAGCGCTTCCGAGCGTCCAAAGGTCTTCCAGGCGTTCGCGAAAGTCGAGAAGCAATATCCGCGTGATTACAGGTTCCCGTACGAGCGCGCGAAATTTGCGGCGAAAGGATCGAAGGCAGCCTCTCGCTCGGAAGCTTTCAAAGCGCTGACGACCGCCGCGCAAAAAGCTATTTCGACAGGCAAGTCGAATGAGATGTTGAATGGCCTCGAGGCGGACAAGAGCGGAGACTTCAGCCGCCTGTCGCAGGGCCGTACCGAGTGGGGCCGTTTAGTAGCGGCACTCAAACGCAAAGACACGAGCCTTCTTGGCGAGTAAGCTGAACCACGGGTAACGCGGATCAATCCGCATTTAACGATCCGCGTTATCCGTAGTTGTTTTTATTGATCGCGACTGATCAGCTTGGAGAAGCGACTCTCTTTGCCGTCCTTCGTTTCCTCCTGATATAGAAACGCGAGACCGTTCTCATCAAAGCCTTCAAAGAACTCGTCCCAGCTAATCGCTTCGAGCGAGTTTCCACCCGAAAAACCCGGATAATCGATGCGCAAAAGTCCCGGGCTGTTCTTGCTCTCCGTGTCTTTCACGCGTGCCGGATGCCCGCCGCGCGCTTCAACCCAACGACGAATCTCTTCGTGATCAGTCGTGACTTTTGATTCTGATGATTCAGTAGCCATATTTCCCTCCCTCTCGAATGCTCAATTTTTGAGATGTCTGTTTCCGTTCTTTGTGTAAGAGATGTAGCAAAGTTCTAAAAATCCTGAAATCCTGTTAAAAGAGTGTCTATGAACCCGTGGACCAAATTGCTTGCGCTTCTCGTCATCAGTTGTGCATCGGTTTCAGCACAGCAAGTTGTTCGCATCACTGAACCCGACGCGATCAATCCCGCTGAAGTCACGATCGCCATCAATCCAAAGAACCCCGACAACATGATTGCGGCGTCGTTCCAAACGGGCCGTCCGCCTAAACCACGCGCGGGCAGTTATCACTACGTCACGTTTGACGGCGGCAAAACATGGAAGACTGTGTCCACGCCCGATCCAAAAAATCTCGTGCAGGGCGACGACGTGCTCGCGTTCAGCAACGATGGTGTTGCTTATCACGCTCATCTTTCGTTCGACGGTATTCGACTCGCGCGTCCTGTGCGCGCAGAAAATGGAATGATCGTCAACGTCTCGAAAGACGGTGGTAACACATGGACGGAAGGCACTCCCGCAATCAATCACATCAACAGTGTGACTCCGTTTGAAGACAAACCGGGTTTGGTCGTCGATAACGCGCCGGGCTCGCGGTTCAAGGGCAATGTGTATCTCGCGTGGACCAGGTTCGATGTGTACGGCAGCTCTAATCCCGAACACCACTCGCAGATCTATTTCACGCGCTCCACCGATCAGGGACAGACGTTCTCGATGCCGTTTCGCATCTCCGACACGGGCGGCGACTGTCTCGACAGTGACAACACGGTCGAAGGCGCTGTGCCTGCGGTTGGTCCAAATGGCGAGGTTTATGTCGTGTGGGGCGGACCGCTCGGACTGGTGTTTGATAAGTCGACGGATGGCGGTCTGACGTTTGGGAAAGACAAAGTTATCGGAGACATTCCGGGTGGCTGGGATTTTGGGATTGAGGGACTCAGCCGGGCGAACGGCATGCCGGTGACCGGTGTGGATCTGAGTAATGGGCCAAACAAAGGCACGCTTTACGTGAATTGGATCGACGCGCGCAATGGCGATCCGGATGTGTTTGTGATGTCGTCACCGAATGGTGGTGAGACGTGGACCGCGCCTGTGCGTGTGAATGACGATGCGTTGAAGAATGGCAAGGCGCAGTTCTTTACGTGGATGTCGATCGATCCCGCGGACGGGTCGGTGAATATCGTGTTTTATGATCGACGTGATGGGAACGGTACGGCGACGGGTTTGACGCTCGCGCGCAGTGTCGATGGAGGAAAGACCTTCGTGAATCATAAGATCGATGTGCCGTCGTTTAATGTGAACGAGCGTGTGTTTTTTGGTGATTACAGCAGTATCTCGGCTTTTGACGGACGCGTCGTGCCGGTGTTCATGCATTTCGTGAGCGAGGGGAATTTGGCCGTGTCGGTTGCGCTGTTTCGATTCAAATTGGGAACGCAGGAGATGGTGAAATAGTTTTCACGCAAAGCCGCAAAGGACCGCAAAGAGGAAAGTAAATTCTTTGCGTGCTTTGCGGTTCGTTGCGCCTTTGCGTGAAACTCAGCCGAGCGCATCAATGCGTCCACGTTGTATTGCGCGCTCCGCCAAGTCTCCGCACGCCTTCACCAGCGCGCCGAGCTGCGCGAATCGGGGATCGCGCGTCAGTCCCTTCTGATATCGAAAATATATTTGCTGCACGATCACCGCAATCTTCAACAATCCATACACGAAGTAGAAAACCGGATCTACGATCTGATGCCCAGTGCGCTGCGCATAGTGCTCCAGCAACTCAGTGCGTGTGAAGCTCCCGGGTAAACTCGTCAACCCAAACCCGTATCGCTGCCATTCTTCCGGGTCCGTCGCTTCAACCCAATACCCAAGACTCGTCCCGAAATCCATCAACGGATCCCCAATCGTCGCCATTTCCCAATCGAGCACCGCAACCACACGCGCGAGATCTTCAGGCGCGAGCACGAGGTTGTCGTACTTGTAATCGTTGTGAATCAACGACGGCTGTTCGGAATCAGCTGGAAGATTTTGCTGTAGCCAGTCTGCGAGCCGCTCGATTTCCGGGAGGTCATCAGTCCGGGAGTTGTAATAACGCTTCGTCCAGCCCTCAACCTGGCGCTTCACATAACCCTGCGGCGATCCGAGATCACCGAGCCCGGCGCCGGCGTAGTCGATTTCATGTATCTCCGCGAGGTTGTCGACAAAGGTTTCAGAGAGACGTCGCATCAGTTCGGGCGGGAGCTCGAGTCCGGCCGGTCTTTGCGCGCGCAGGATGATACCCGTCACGCGTTCCATCACGTAGAACGGAGCGCCGATGATCGATTCGTCGTCACAGAACAGCAGGGGTCGCGGCACTTTTTGATAGACGGGATGCAAGTGCGAGAGGATGCGATATTCGCGACTCATGTCGTGTGCCGTTTTGATCTTTGCGCCGATCGGCGGCCGACGCAGGACGAGCTCGCGATCGCCGGTGCGGATCAAGTACGTCAGATTGGAAAAGCCTGAGGGGAATTGTTCGATTGAGTCGATCTGTTCGTTTAGATATTCGGACAGACGACCAATCGGAAGTTCTTCACCCTGACGGACCGTGGTGGGACGATCAGTTTTAGACATACTTTTTCAGAATGCTGCGCGCGACGACCAGCTTGTGTACCTCATCTGGCCCGTCGTAAATGCGCGCGGCGCGTTCGTGTCGATACCAGTACGACAACAACGTCGCATCAGTGAGTCCGAGCGCGCCGTGCACCTGAATCGCGCGATCGATCACTTTCTGCAAAATGCCGGCGACGAAGAATTTGATCAGCGAAATATCTTCTCGCACGTCGCCGGCGCCCTTTGTGTCGATCGCGCGTGCCGTCTTCAACACGAGCAGTCGCGCCGCGTTGATTTCAGCTCGACTCTCTGCGATCCACTCCTGCACGTTCTGCTTACTTGCTAACGACACACCCGGCGACAGCTCGCGGCGCACGGCGTAGCTGCACATCAGATCAAACGCGCGCTCGCAGATGCCGATCCAACGCATGCAGTGATGAATCCGGCCTGGTCCGAGTCGCTCCTGCGCAATCGCAAAACCCTCGCTTTCCCCGCCCAGCAAATTGCTCCGCGGCACGCGACAATTTTCGTATCTGACTTCGGCATGACTGGCGTAATCGCTGCCCTCGTCGCCCATCACGCTGATGTTTCGCACGAGCTGAAATCCAGGCGCGGGTATCGCCACAATGATCTGACTCGCGCGTTTGTATGGATTCTGATTTTCGGGATCTGTTATCGCCATCACGATCGCGAAGCTCGCGCCCTCCGCCGACGAGGTGAACCACTTGTGACCGTTGATGACGTAATCATCACCGTCTTTAACAGCCGTCGTGCTCATCCATGTTGGGTTCGATCCGGGATGGTCGGGCTCAGTCATCGAAAAACAACTGCGTACCTCGCCGCGTGCGAGTGGCGCGAAGTATTTCTCCTTCTGCTCGGGCGTGCCGTGGGCCAGAAGTATTTCCATGTTGCCGATGTCGGGCGCCTGACAGTTGAAGAGGTAGTGGCCGATCGGTGTGCGACCGAGCTCTTCGCTGACGAGTGCAAACTCGGAGAGCGTGAGACCGAGGCCGCCGTGTTCTTTCGGGAGGTGCGGCGCCCAGAGTCCGAGCGCTTTAACTTTCTCGCGCGTTTCGTTCAGAGCAGGTACCAGATCGCGGAACGGGCGTCGCAGAAAGTCAGCCTCGAGTGGGTAGACTTGTGCACGCAGGAATTCCTTTATGCGGTCGAGCAGTCCGAGCAGTTCCTCGTCGTGGTGATCGGTCATGATGCCGACACAACGTATCACAGATCCGTATTCATCGGATGTATCCGGTTCATTCTGAAATCACGTAAGCCTGTCCCAATAAAATACGGCAGCTCGCAAACACTCCCCATTTTCTTGTGGCCCATCACTTGCTCAATCCCTCCTGAAATCAAAGCCTCGGCGGCGGCTAACAACTCAAGGAGGAGGCATGAAAGACGAACAAGTACGAGAGCTCTTGTACCAGGCGCTCGAAACCGAGATCGGCGGCGTCCAGGTCTACACGACCGCACTCCGCTGCGCCGAGAACGACGATCTG
>DATNDM010000458.1:0-6545 GCA_035553235.1 Pyrinomonadaceae bacterium
CGTTGACAGCACCAGGCCTTCGACTAACAGTTGCCGCGCGAGCGTCCAACGACTCGCACCGAGCGCTGCGCGGATCGCAAGTTCCCTGTGCCGCCTGCCGGAGCGCATCAGCAAAAGGTTCGCGACGTTCGCACACGCGATCAGCAGCAACAATCCAACTGAAAACAGCAACACCAGCAACGCCCTGCGACTACTGCCGGTAATCTCCTCGTGCAGCGGCGTGACCGTTATCTCCCACCCGCCATCCTCGCCATTCGGTCCACGATACCCTTTCAACTCACGTTCGAACCTTCCGGCGAGCGCATTCATGTGCGAGCGCGACTGTGCGAGTGTGACGTCTGGTTTGAGCCGCGCCAGAACAGTCAGAAAGTAAGGACCACTCCGGCTCGCTACCTGACCCGGTGCGTAACTCAGCGGCACCCAAACATCCGCCGGCTCGCCTCCCGTAAAACTCGGATGCGGAAACTGAAAGCCCGACGGCATCACACCAACCACGGTGTAACTCTCGTTATCAAGCGTGACCGTCTGATTGATCACGCCACGATCGCCCGCAAACCGCCGTCGCCAGAATCCATCACTCAACACGACGACGTGTTGCTCATCACTCGTGAACACTCTGCCGAGCGCGGGCTGCGCCTCCAACATCGGAAACAGACTCGCCGAGACATAAGCTCCGCGCACGCGCTCCGGCTCCGCACCGCTCGTGATATTGAAACTGTGATTTGCATACGCCGCGACGGAGTCGAAGACTTCGGTCTGCTGCGCGTAGTCTTCGTACTCGGCGGCCTTGGCGGGCAGGCGTTCGATGTTAAGCGCGCGGTAGTTTCCCCACACAACTTGCAGACGCTCTGCGTGTGGAAACGGCAACGGCCGCAACAGCACGGCATTCACGACGCTGAAGATAGCCGTACTCGCTCCGATTCCCAGCGCGAGTGTGACCACCACCACCGCCGCAAACGCCGGCTGCTTGAGCAAACTTCTGAGAGCGTAACGCAGATCGTTCAAAACAGTATTTTGCTTCTATTTGGTAACGAGCCACGGATGACACGGATCACACCGTTCTAAAACTAAACCGTGTTCATCTGTGAAATCCGTGGCTGATTTACTCGTATCTTAACGCCTCGATCGGATCGACCTTCGTCGCTCTTCTAGCCGGAATGTAACAAGCGAGCAGCGCCACGACTGCCAGCAAAATCGTGACGCCCGCGAACGTCAACGGATCGGTTGCACTAATCGGCAGCGGCAACTCAACGTCGACTAACGAGCTCGTCATCAGTCGCGTCAACGCGAACGATAGTAACAATCCGATCCCCAACCCGACGGTCACGACCATCATTCCCTGCCCGATCACCATCCGCAGAATATCTTTCTGCACCGCGCCGAGCGCCAGGCGAATGCCCAGCTCGCGCGTGCGTTGCGCCACTGAGTAAGAAATGATTCCGTAAATCCCGAGCGTCGCGAGCAGTAGCGCCATGAGGCCGCAGCCACCCATCACGACCGCCAGCATCCGAAACGGATAAAGCCCGACGCTGAAGTAATCGCTCAACGTCTGCACGTCAGCTACCGGAATCATCGGATCGAGTTCGCGGATCGTGTTACGCACGGCGCCAATCAAACTCGCCGGATCGCTGGTGCTACTGACAACGAGCGTGAACTGTTTTCTCAGCGACTGCTGCAGCGCGAGCGCGTAGAAAGGATGTACTTGCTTCTCCAGCGCCTGCCACTCGTCGTCGCGTATCACACCGACGATCTCGCACGGCACTCTCGGCGCGTCCGGTGCACCGCCGTATTTCAGGAGATGCTTGCCGAGCGAGTTAGAGCCGCGAAAGTATTTCTCCCCAAAAGCCTCATTCACGATTCCGACGCACGGCGCGCCTTCACGATCGCGTTCCTCGAAATCGCGGCCCTGCACGAACGGAACTCGCATGTTCGTGAAATAACGCGGTCCAGCCAGGACAGCCGCGATTTGCATGTCCTCATCCGCGCCCGGCTGGTATCCCTCGATCTCGATACTGCTGCGCGTGCCGCCCATGAATGTTACCGGCATCTCGTTGACCAAACTCACCGACTGCACGCCCGGCAACGCAGCAACGCGCTCCGAGAGCCCGCGATAAAACTCCTGAGTCTTCGGTCGATCGTATTTCGCTTCGTCGAGTCGCACCGTGCCCACCAGCATATTCTCCGTGCTGAAGCCCAAACGCGACGGTCTAATCTTTTCAAGACTGCGCAACACGATTCCTGCGCCCACCAAAAGCAATAACGAAAAAGCGACCTGGACCACTACGAGGGCCATGCGTGCTCGCGACTTACGATAGAAGCCGGTAAAGAGACTCGAATCGTCTTTCAAGACAGTCGAGACGTCAGCTTTCGAACTGTACAGCGCGGGCGCGAGTCCGAAGAGAATTCCCGTAATCGTTGAAAACGCGATCGTGTAAATCACGACCCGCCAATCGAGATGTAGATCGAGCGCGACGCGAATGCCTTCCGGCAACGCGGGCATGGACGCGATGATCAGATTGAGAAACCAAACGGCCAGCAGTATCCCGGCGGCGCCGGCGATGATGGACAACAAGACGCTTTCGGTCAGCAACTGGCGCACGATTCGCGAGCGACTCGCGCCGATCGCCAGTCGCACCGCTATCTCTCTTCGTCGGGTTACGGCTCGCGCCAGCAACATGCCCGCGAGATTGATGCAAGCGATCAGCAGCACGACATTCACGATTACGAAAACGAGACCAAACACTGCGTATGCGGCTGACTGCATATCCGGAGGAAGACGCGTCTCACTCTCCGGCAGTACCGTGATCGCCGACACGCGCGTGTGTCCCGATTCACTTTTCGACAGCCACTCTTCGGGATGCGCGGCCTGCATGTCGCGCGTGAGCAGATCGAAACGCGCACGTGCCTGGGCCAGAGTTGTTTCAGGTTTTAGGCGTCCGACGAGAATCATCCAACGGTTGCCGCGACTCGTTAACACGCGGTCGCCGAGCCGGTCCACGGCGGGCATCATCGCCATCGGAATCCAGACCTCGGACGAGAGTCCGCGAATCATGCCTGTGTACTGCGGCGGCGCGACGCCGATCACAGTCAGCGATTGATCGTTGAGCGTGATCGTCTTTCCGACGAGATCAGGATCAGAATTGAAGCGTCGTTGCCAGAGACTATGACTAATGACCGCAACCGGATTCCGGCGCGGCACGGCGTCTTCATCAGCCGAGAACGTGCGACCCTTCTGCGCAGCGACGCCCAGGACGTCGAAATAGTTTCCCGAAACGGCTTCGCCCCAGATCTGCTCGACCTGGTTCGCATCACCAAAATTAAACTGCCGGATGCCGTAGGCCGCGAGTCCGCTAAGAACGTCGTTGTGATCGCGAAGGTCGACATAGCTCGGATACGAAGTGGAGGAGTAAGGCTGTTGTTCGCCTTCGCTGACGTAAAGCTCGACCACTTTTTCCGGATGCGAGACCGGCCGCGGCTGCAGGAGGACTGAATTGAGCAGACTGAATATCGCGGAGTTTGCGCCGATGCCGATGGCGAGCGAGATCACGGCCACGACCGTAACGCCCTTGCTCTTCCACAGCATCTTCGTGCCGTAACGCAGATCACAAAGCCATCCGCAGATTACGCAGACATAAAACAATCGGCGTAATCTGCGGACGGCTTTGTGCTTTTTGTGGCTAAACTCACTCATATCTCAGCGCGATCAAAGGATCGACTTTTGTCGCCCTCCTCGCCGGCAGATAACACGCGGCCAGTGCCACCACTCCCAACACCGCAGCTACCACCACAAACGTCGTCGCATCATTCGGCGTGACACCAAACAACAGACCACGAATCAATCGCGTCAACGCAAACGCACCCATCAACCCGATCACTTCACCGACAACTGCGAGCATCATGCCCTGCTTCAACACGAGCTTCAGCACATCGCTAACCTGCGCGCCGAGTGCCATCCGAATACCCATCTCCTGCGTGCGTTGCGTCACCGCGTGCGAGAGCAACCCATATATCCCGACCGCCGATAACACCAGCGCGAGCGCGCCAAACAATCCCATCAGCAACATGTTCAGACGTCGCTGCGCGATGCTCTCGTCAACAACTTTTTCCAAAGTGCTGATATTCGAGATCGGCTGATTCGGATCCACCGACAACACCGCGCCACGCACCGCACCGACGACCGATAACGGATCCGTGGTCGTCCGCACGAGCAACGTCATGTCCTGCAACGGCGCTTGTGCGGCCGGCAGGTAGTACGCCGGCTCAGAAGGCGCTTCGAGTCCCGCGAGCTTAACGTCGCGCACCACGCCGACGATTTCAAACGATGTCAGCCGCTGGTTCTTCCAGATGCGTCCGGGTGGCGACGGGCGCAGGTGCTGGCCCAGCGCATTCTCGTTCGGAAAGTAATGCCTGACGAACGACTCGTTGACGACGGCAACGCCCGGATGATCCTGATCGTCGCTTGAGGTGAACTTGCGACCGGCAACAAGCTGAACGCTGACGGTGTCGAAATAGTTCGAACCAACGGGAATGAAGTGGGCCGACAACGACGAATCGTTTTCCGCGGGCAGGCGTCCTTCGATCTGAAACGAATCGACCCAGTTTGACTGTAACGGCGGATCGTACGCGATCGTCGCGGACTTCACACCGGGCAAAGTCGAAATGCGATCGATTACCTGCTGGTGAAAGTTGTTTATCTGAGCGGGCTCAGCGTACTTCGGGAAAGGCAGAGTCAGACTCGCCGACAGTACACCTTCCGCGCGAAAACCCGGATCGACTTGTTGTAACAACCAGAAACTCTTGATCAGCAGGCCCGCGCCGATCACGAGCATCACGGCGATGCTGACTTGAAACACCACGAGCACCTGGCGGAAGCGCAAACGGTTCGCGCCGGCCGCCACGGTGCGACCGGTTTGTTCGAGCGTCGTGTGCAGGTCGGGCTTCGAAGCGTGCCACGCCGGTATCAACCCAAAGATCAGGCACGTCGCGAGTGAGATCAGCATCGTAAACCCGAGCACGCGCCAGTCGAGACTGACTTGCGCGAGACGCGGCACACCTGCCGGCACAAATTGCAGCAACAACTTCGTGCCCGCCGCTGCGATCGCGAGTCCTGCAAGCGTGCCGAAAACCGAAAGCAATAGGCCCTCGAGAAAGAACTGTCGCACCAGGCGTGTTCGACCAGCGCCGAGTGCCGCACGGATCGCGATCTCTTTGTTGCGTCCGGCGTGTTGGGCCAACAACAATCCCGCTACGTTCGCACACGCGATCAGCAACACGAGCGCGACGGCTGCCAGCATCGTAAACAGCGCGGGCCGCACGTCGCCGACTACCTCGTTCATGAACTGGTTGACGATGATGCCCTCGCCTTGAACTTCCTTATGGTCCTGTTGCAGACGCGCGGCGATCGTGTTCATCTCCGTCGTCGCCTGTGCAAGCGTGATGCCCGGTTTCATTCGTGCGAGCACGCCGAACACATGCGCCGTGCGCACCGCGGCCCAACCCGCCGTGAACGACATCGGGTGCCAGTATTGCTGTTGTTGTTCGTCGAAGGTGATGTGTCCGGAAGTGGTGGGCCATACCGGATAAATTCCCGGCGGCATGACGCCGACGACGGTATAAGTGTCGCCGTCGAGTGTAAGCGTGCGGTTAATGATGTTCTTGTCGCCGCCGAAACGGTGCTGCCAGAAGTTGTAACTGAGAATGATCACCTGGTCTTTGCCGGTTTCGTATTCTTCGGGCAGAAACGCGCGGCCCAGTATCGGCTCGACGCCCACGACAGCGAAGTAGCCTGAGCTTACGCGGCCGCCGACAAGCTGTTCGGGGTCGCCCACGCCGGTGAGCGTCATCGTGGAAGCGCCGAACGCGACGACGTCTTCAAAGACAGTGTTCTGCTTTTTCCAGTCGAAGAAAGTCGCAGGCGAATTACGCCAGCGCCCATGTCCCGGCACGTTGGACCACAGCGCGACGAGGCGATCAGGTTGTTTGTAAGGCAGCGGATTGAGCAACACCGCATTCACGACGCTGAAGATCGCGGTGTTCGCGCCGATGCCGAGTGCGAGCGTGATTACGGCGATCGCCGTGACAAGCTTATGCTTCAACAGCATGCGCAGGCCGTATCTCAAATCCTGGGAGAGTGTAGTCATTTTGTGTGCCTCTTGTGCCTATTCGTAGCGCAGAGCTATTAACGGATCGACCTTCGTAGCCCGGCGCGCGGGAATGTAACAAGCTAATAAAGCCGCAACGGCAAGCAGTACCGCATCGATCACAAATATCAGCGGATCCGTCGCGCTGACGTCATACAGCAACGACGCCAACACACGCGTCGCCGCAAACGCCGCCAGCAATCCAACCACGATCCCGATCAGCGCCAGCATGAATCCGTTTCGCAAGACGAGCTTCAGCACATCACTCTGGTTTGCGCCCAACGCCATGCGCACGCCAATCTCGTGCGTCCTCTGGACCACCGAGAAGGCCATGATCCCGTAAATGCCAATCGCCGCGAGCACCAACGCCAGGGCCGCAAACAACCCGAGGATGAACATGTTGAA
>DATNDM010000459.1:0-2445 GCA_035553235.1 Pyrinomonadaceae bacterium
CAATCATCCGGACGGCGACGAGTCTGAACAGTCAAACGAAGAACAGCCGGCCGATGATCAGAGTGATCAGGATGATTCGTCCGGAGGTGATGACGAGGATCAGCCGGAAGAAGAGCCCGAGCCGGAGGAGAGTCCGGAACCTGCTGACACGAACGTTGAGATGACGCCCGAGATCGACGCGGGCTTCGCGCAGATTGCTCAGGAGCGCGTCGAGCATTCGAGGCTTCGTTATTACGTGCTGCTGCCATTGAAGCGTGCGAAGACACTCTGGTTTGACACGCACTCGCAGTACTACCCGTTCAACGGCGAACTCTTGCCGCTTGCCGATCTGGATTATCAGATTCACCAGCAATACTGGTTGCCGCTGTTCGCCGGGTTGACGTGGATCTACACGCTGTTGGGCGTGTTTGGCGCATGGCTGATGTGGCGTTCGCGCGACTCAAATGCGCGGAGATGGTTGCTGATGGCGGCGCTGTTGATGTTCTTGCGACTGGGATTTTTTGCGACTCTCGAAAACCCCGAGCCGCGGTATACGGTTGAACTTTTCCCGTTCTTGATTCTGTTGGCAGCCGCGGGTTTATCCGCAGATTACCCAAATTTTATGAAGACTCTGCGTAGTCTGCGCAAAAAGCCTACGGTGGTGTCGGACTAGCAACGGGTTTCTCTGACGGCGGAATCACCGCGGGGTTAGGCGTGTCAGGCGATGAGTGCAGGTGAATCGCCTTCCACGCATTGCCGACGCGCTTGAAGACGAGCGTCATTCGCCCCGACGCGGTTTCTGGTGTGCCCTTGTAATCCTGCGATTGCGTCCACTGGCAAGTGACCAGCGCGCCAGTCGTTCCCAGCATCGTCACTGCGACATCGCGCACGTCGAGCTTCACGTCCTTGATCTCGGGATACGAGCTCTCACGATTCTTGCGCACCTGGTCCCAGCCTTTCGTCACCGAGCCGTTGTAGTTGAACAGACTGAGCCGCGGATTGTTCCAGTAAGTGCTCATCACCTTGTCGACGCTCGCGTGCCTGATGCCGTCGAGCAGTGTATTGAATGCCGCGAGTACGCCTTCAGAACCAGCGTCCTGCGAAGCGGATGGAGGATTTTGTTTCTTTGGCGCTGTTGCGACGGGCTTCGATTGGTTGGTGTTCGTACTGCGCGGACGTTCTGCCGGCGTTGAAGAATTTGAATTCTGGGCTGCGACAACTCCACACATCAGAACGATCAAAGCGAATACTTTAAGCATCAATAAACTCCTTACGACCATGGTATGCCACTGCGTAATCGTTGCACCGACGCTTCGCGGCCGAGGATATCGAAGATCTCGAACATCGATGGTCCAACCGCCTGGCCCGTAAGCATCGTGCGTGCGCCGTTGATCAGCAACCCAGCCTTCACGCCCGCTTCGTCCGCGAAAGCGCGCAACGCTGCTTCCGAAGTCTCAACATTGAACGGCTCGACATTCTCCAGCTTGTCGGCAAGCCCGCGCAGCAACTCTCGCAAACGAGGCTCCTTGCGCAGGTTCTTGTTGACTGCCGCTTCGTCAAAGTCGAAATCGTCGGAGAAATACGCGCGGCCCTGCCCGGAGAAATCTTTCAGCGTGAAATAACGCTGGCGAATCAGGTCGACAGTCTTGCGAAACCACGCGCTGTCGTCGTCATCATACTCCTCGCGCCACAGTTTATTCGCACGCAATTCAGTTTTCACCATCGGCAACAACGTGTCGAGCGGCATCGTGCGAATGTATTCCGCGTTCATCCAGAGCGCCTTGTCGTCGGTCCAGCGACGTGGATCGTTCTCGTGGAAGTTGAAGATCGCGTTCGCGCGGCCAATGCCTTCGAGCGAGAAGTACTCGATCAGTTCCTGTTTGCTCAACACTTCTTTTCCTTCGGGCGGCGCCCAGCCGAGCAACGCGAGAAAGTTGCGAAACGCAGCCGGCACAAAACCACGATCGCGATACGTCGTCAGAGAAACAACCTCGCCGTGTTTGCGTTTCGACAGCTTGCCTTTGTTGGGCGCGAGTATCAGCGGCAGATGCGCAAAGCGCGGCACGGGCGCGCCGAGCGCTTCGTACAGCAGGATCTGCTTGTGTGTATTGGTGAGATGGTCCTGACCGCGAATCACGTGCGTGATGCCCATTGAGATGTCGTCGATCACGACTGACAAGTTGTAGAGCGGATGACCATCTGAACGAAGCAACACGAGGTCTTCGATCTCCGAATGGCTGCGTTCCTGCGGGCCGTAAACGATGTCGTCGAATTTAGTTTGCCCTTCAGGTGTCACTTTCAGACGCACGGCGAACGGTTCGCCCGCGGCAGCGCGTCGATCGGATTCTTCTTTCGGCAGATCGCGATAGGGATTCCTGCGCTGGTCCGTGTTGGCGCGGGCGCGTTCGGCGATGTCTTCTTTGACGGTCGTGTCTTCGCGTTGTTCCTTTGGGGTGAAGTCGCGAT
>DATNDM010000460.1:0-7069 GCA_035553235.1 Pyrinomonadaceae bacterium
GCGCAATGAGTTTGTTCAACTGCTCGGCGGCGGCGATGTACATCGCGGTCGGAAACGTATCGTTTGACGACTGCGACATGTTGACGTCGTCGTTCGGGTGAATGGGCTTCTTGCTTCCCATGACGCCGCCGGCGAGCTCGATCGCGCGATTCGAGATGACCTCGTTGGCGTTCATGTTAGTTTGCGTGCCGCTGCCCGTTTGCCAGACGCGCAGTGGGAAGTGATCGTCGAGCTTGCCTTCGATCACTTCATCGCAGGCCTGCAGGATCAGCTTCGTTTTGTCGGGCGGCAGTTTGCCGAGGTCTTCGTTCACCAGCGCTGAGGCCTTCTTGAGAATGCCGAGGGCGCGAATCATCTCGCGCGGCATGCGGTCGTCGCCGATGTTGAAGTGATGCAGTGAGCGCTGCGTCTGAGCTCCCCAGTAGCGGTCGTTGGGGACCTCGACTGCACCCATCGTGTCGGTTTCTATTCTGGTTTTCGCGGATTGTTCAGGGGATTGTTGAGCCATCGTCGAGATGGATCTTGCCACAAAAAGGCATAAAAAGCAGCCACGGATGAACGCGGATTAACGCCGATCTGCGTTCATCCGCGTAAATCCGCGGCTAATTTCCCGATCAGGAGCCGTCAGTGACCTAACGCGTCGCCAACGTCTTCAATTGCTTCCCCAACTTTCCTTCGGGCTTTCCCGAAGCCTTCCTTAACCTGACCACCTGCATTATCTGCCTCGCCTTCAGCCTCGAGATCTCTGTCGTCGAGCGCACGGCCGATAGACTCTTTAGTCTTGCCTTTAGCCTGATCCCATTTTCCTTCCATTTCATCTCTGTTCGGTAAACCCATTGCTAAACCCTCCCTGTTTGTTGTTATTCAGTCCTAACGTGCTCGCCACCAAGATCGTTGAGCAGTTCTTCAAGTCGATCCACTTCTTCATCAGTCTCGCCGGGTGCTTCCACGCCGATCAAAATTCCGCCACCCTTGATGCCCGCCTCGTAAACTTTGGCGCGATATTCCGGGATACCGGCTCCGATCAGCGCGCCGATCAATCCGCCCGTCGCTCCGCCTGCGCCTGCGCCGGCGAGTGCCGCAGCGATTGGACCAGCAATCACCAGATTGATGCCGGGAAGAAACAGCGTTGTTCCAACTGCGGCGATGGCCGCGAGAACGGCGCCTATCGTTCCACCAACGGCGCCGCCAATACCGGCACCGTCAGCCGCGTGCGAACGCGTTTGCAGAGCAAACTCCTTGGATCGAGTGGCGTCAGACATAAGCACGCTAATGTCGTCGCGGTGGAAACCGCGCTTCAACAGTGCATCGACGGCAGACTCGGCGGCTATTTTGCTCTTAAAAAGGGCTGTGACTAATCTTGATTTTGCCTTCGCCATACAATCCTCCCCAAATCAACAGTTCTTATTTGAAAGGGGAATGGCAACAGGTGTGCCATCCACAGATTACTCAGATTTGTGGTTTGGTCTGTGAAATCTGTGGATGAGTTTGGTACGGGCTGGATTAGAGTTTGTCGATCTTCGCGGCCAGGATGAAGTCACTCTCGGTCAATCCATCGATCTTGTGTGTCCAGATCGAGATCTCGGCGTTGCCCCAGCCAAAACAAATGTCCGGATGATGTCCCTGCTCTTCAGCGAGGTCACCGACGCGATTTACGAATTCCTGCGACTCACGGAAGTTCGCGAATCGATAACTCTTTTTCAGATGATGATTGTTGACAACTTCCCAACCATTCAACTCCGGCAAGAGCTTCGCGATTTCTTCTTCGTTCAACGGCGGCACACCACCGCGACACGGCACACATTCTTTCAGTGATAGTCCGCTCATAAATTCACCAAAGCTTTCTTCAACATTGCTATCTGACCGGGGTGATACAGATCGTGTTGGACGCCGCCATGCAGCGTCACGTACGTGCTCGACAACGGTATCGTCGGATGCGTGATGATTGGTTCGTTCAAACGCGACTCATCGACGTTCGCTATCGCGTCCAGCAGTTCGCGATGATTGTCGATCAACTGCTGTTTCGTCGCTGCCCACGCTGCGTCGCTCGTGTCGTTAATCGATTCCCAGTCTTCAGCGTCGGTGAGTTGTGCTGGATCCCCTTTGAGTCGTCGCAGGCAGGCGCGCTCCCACGCCGCGATATGCAGGGTCAACTCCCAGATCGAGTGCGCGCCGGGAATCGGATGCGCGGCGGCTTGCTGCGCCGTGACTCCATCCAGCAACGCGAGCATCGATGGGCCATGCCACGCTTCACCTTCGAAAGCACGTCGAAACTGATCTCGAATGCGTTCCACTTCAGAGACGGATCGTTGTTCCTGAGGCGTCATTGCTTTACTCCTTCCAGGTTCGGCCGATTCTATAATTACGCGATTGCGTGATAGGCTAACGTCTCGCCTGTTCAATCTCAAGTGTGAGCGACGATCAACGACAAACTTCTGCGCTCAAGCAGGTCGCGATTTTTTGCGACGGCTCGAGCCTCGGCAATGGGCGAGACGCGAGTCGCGCCGCGGCGGTCGCATTGCTCGGCTACAAAGGATACTGGCGCGCGTTCGGCGAATACCTGGGTACGGCGACGAACCAGCAGGCTGAAATCGCCGCGGCCGCGGTGGGGCTCGAGTCGTTGACTCAGCCGTGCCAGGTGGATGTGTTCACAGATTCGAGATATGTCGTTGAGACAATGAATGGTCGTTTTCGAAGAAAAGCGAACCATTCGTGGTGGGAACGGCTGGATCGCGCCGCGTCCGCGCACAAAGTACGCTGGGAATGGACGCGCGGACACGCTGGACACATATTGCAGGAAGCCGCTGACAATGCCGCCCGCCGCATCGCCGCTGCCGGGTCTGTAGACAAATCGATACTTGAGGACGCGGAGCTCAAAGTCGGAACTGTTGAAGTCGCGGATCTTCGCGGATAAGCGTAGATCTGTTCTATAATTCACCTCCCCTTTACAACTGATGCTCAGAAACAAAGCCTTGCTCATCCTCTGCCTCCTCCTTGCGCCGGCGGCTCGCGCGCAGGATCCGATGCGTGGTTGGCAGTGGCAAAACCCGCTGCCGCAGGGAAATTCGATCAACTCCATCAGGTTTGCTTCCGACAAAAAACGGGGCTGGGCCGTGGGCGCGAACGGCGTTGTTTTGACGACGAATAACGGTGGTTTTGAATGGACAGAGCAGTCGACCCCGGCCGGCACGACGCTCTACGGTCTCTACGTAAAAGACCGCTCGCGTGTAGTGATCACGGGCGCTCGCGGTGTCGTGCTGACCACGAACAATGCGGGCGAAAAGTGGGTGTTGCGTCCGAGTGGTGTGCGCGATCATCTCTTCGCGGTCACCTTCGCACCGAAAAATCCCTTGCTTGGTTGGGCGGTCGGCACTTTCGGCTCGATCATCTCGACGAGCGACGGCGGCAAAAGCTGGAAATCGCAGGACAGCCAAACATCGTCTCACCTGTTTTCAGTCTCTTTCACGGACGCGAAAAACGGTGTCGCGGCGGGCACGCACGGAACCCTTCTTTTCACCACGAACGGCGGCATCGATTGGAAGCAAGCGAAGAAGCTGACTGACTTCGCACTCACCGGCGTTATGTTCACTTCGGAAAAGAAAGCCACCGCGGTCGGTTATCACGGCACGATTCTGCAAAGCGAAGACAGCGGACAAACATGGACCATCAAAGACAGCCTGGTCACAACCGATCTCTATGCGGTCTTCTTTACTGACGATCTGCACGGCTGGGCGGCGGGCGCGAACGGCGTTGTGTTGACGACCGGCGACGGTGGAAACATCTGGCTGCCGGTGAACGTCCGCACGAGTCCACGTCTCGGCACGCTTTATTTTTCCGATGAGTCGCTCGGTTGGGCTGCGGGCGCCGATGGACTCGTCGTCCGCACCGACGATGGCGGTCTCTCATGGCAAAGACTTACCGACGGCGGGCGCGACGATCTCGCGAACATCTTCTTCATCGACAACTCACACGGCTGGGCAGTCGGCGAACATGGAAAAATTCTCTTCACGAGCAACGGTGGTAAGAGTTGGACCATTCGTCCCTCCGGATCGACGGCGACGCTGAACGCGATCACTTTTGTAACTGAGAAATCCGGTTGGGTCGTCGGCGATAAAGGCACGGTCCTTCATTCGGTCAGCAACGGTGTGACGTGGGATCGCGTTCCGTGCCCGGCGACGGAGGACTTGTTTGGCGTGTCCTTTGTCTCGCCGACTGAAGGTTGGATTGTCGGCGCACGCGGCGCCGTCTGGCACACGAAGGACGAAGGCGTGAGCTGGCAGTTTCAGCCGACGAACTCCCTCAACTGGCTTGAAGACGTGAAGTTTGTCGATCCGCTGCATGGGGTTGCAGTCGGCTCGGGTGGCACGATCCTGCGCACGGAAGATGGCGGCGAACATTGGAAACGTGTCGATCGCAATTTGAAGGAGTGGTTGTACGCGGTCGCATTTGCCGATGAGCAGCGCGGCTACATCGTCGGCGCGCGCGGGGTCGTATTGCGGACCGATGATGGCGGCGAGACGTGGAAGGATCTCGAGAGTGGCGCGACCGGCAACCTGTTTGGCGTCGCGCTCGCGAGTAAGTATGATGTGCTGGTCGTGGGCGAGCAGGGCAGCATCATTCACAGCAAAGATGGTGGGCAGACGTGGGAACTGCAGCCGTCGATCACGAGCACGTCGTTGTTCTCGATTGCGTATCGGGGCGGAACGAATATCTGGGTTGCGGGACGTGGCGGCGCGATTCTGCGGCGGGTGGATCCGATCGCGACGGTCAGTTTGCCGGTGACGAAGTTACCGCCGTTGTTGCGGGGCGGCGCGCCGAAGTTGGAAGGTGCGGTGATCGATGCCGACGATATCCCGAAGGCGAAGCCGCCGAAGAAACCCGCGGAAAAACCATAACGCAGATCCGCGCTGATCTGCGTTCATCCGCGGCTAAAACATTAAACTCGGACGGGGTGTTCTTTGGCGTAAGAGTAAGCGCAGTACGCGGCGACGAGGTGCAGGATCCAGCCGAGCAGCCCGCCCGATCCGAACCACAATCCCGAAGCGAAAACGAGCCACAATATCCCAGCCAGGACGCGGCCGTTGTAAATCTGCCCGAGGCCCGGAAGAATCAAACTCAGAACGCCGGCTATGATTGGGTCGCGCATCGTCTCAAGCTACCTCCACAAGTGGAAGCAAATACGACAGCCGTGCGCGTTTTGTTCGTTCAGCGCTCGCCGTCGCGATATACGTCGGAGATCTCGCCTCGGAAGGTTTTCAGCATGGTTTGGATGTTGGGATGATTCGCCGCATTCTCTCGGCGGCGCTGCTTGTCCAGCCGCGCTTCGTCCTCGCGGCTGGGTGGCTCTCCATTGTCCGACGGATCCTTCACGACGATCCGCACGCCCATGTCGCGCCCGGTAACTTCGCGGCAGGCCTCACGCACGAACTTGTTGTTATCAGCCCTTGAAAGCGTTTCGCGGAAGTGACGCGTCGCGGGCGCAAACTCGATGCACAATTCGCTTTCGTCGAATACAGTTGCCTGCGCGGCTTCGAGCGCGGTAACGAGCAACATCTTTCGTTGACCTTCCAGCACGGCTTTGAGGCGCTCGATGGTCGAGAGTTCAGCGGCAGGCGCGAGCGCTTCGAGCTTTTCTTCTGGTTTTTCCAACGCCGGCGACACGGCAGTAGCTGCCGTGAAGCTGGATCCTGCTGGACGCGAAGTCGCGGGTGAACGTTCGCTCTTGTTCGGCGTTCCGCTCGATCCCGAAGGCGTTCTCGACAGAGACTCGCTGCTGCCCATATTGTTTTCGAGTGTCGTGAGCCGCTGCAGGAGCTCGCCGATACTCTCGACACCACGCAATTCCATCAGCTTCACGATCCCGATCTCCAACTGGTAACGCGGCTGAGTCGCGGCGCGCAGTTTCGTTTCAGTCTCCGCGAGCGAGTGAAAGAAGCGCACCAGATCGGATTCGGAAAACAACGCTGCCTGACGCTTGAGCTCCGCCGGTTCACACACCGCGGACTCCAGCAACTCTTCGTTACCGGAAACTTTCGTCACGAGCAGGTCGCGGAAGTGCGCCAGCAGATCCCGGCAGAAGTTTCGCAAATCGTGACCACGCATCACGATGTCGTCGATCGCCGCGATTGCCTCGGCGGGTTTGTTTTCGGCGATGCTGTCGATGATGCGTTTGAGAATGTCGGCGCCGGCCACGCCGAGCGCCATCTCTACGTCTTCTTTCTTGATCGTTTCGCCCGCAAAGCTGATCACCTGGTCCAACGCCGATTGCGCGTCACGCATCGAGCCTTCGCCGGTGCGCGCGATCTCACGCAACGCATCGTCAGGGATCGAGATCTTCTCCGAGTTCGCGATCAGCTTGAGACGCTCGACAATTTTCGCCGTCGCGATCGTGCGAAACTCGAATTGCTGGCAGCGCGACAGGATCGTTTCGGGAACTTTGTGACGCTCAGTCGTGGCCATGATGAACACGACGCGCGGCGGCGGCTCTTCGAGCGTCTTCAACAATGCGTTGAACGCGGCGCCGGAAAGCATGTGGACTTCATCGATGATGAAAACTTTGTAGCGGTCACGCGCTGGAGCGATGCCGACGCTCGCGATGATTGCGTCGCGCACGTTGTCGACACCGGTGTTTGAAGCGGCATCGATTTCCTGCACGTCGATCGAACGACTCTCCGTGATTTCACGACACGACGAACACTGGTCCGGATCGTCAGAGCGGCACGGCGTCGGTGTTGGTTGTTGTGCTTTATGACAATTGAGCGCTTTCGCGAGCAGGCGGGCGGTCGTTGTTTTACCAACACCGCGCGCGCCCGAGAAGAGATAAGCGTGATGAAGCCGCTGATGCTCGATGGCGTTTCGCAGCGTGCGCGTGATGGGTTCCTGGCCTGTTACTTCGTCGAATGTTTGCGGACGCCATTTGCGCGCGATTACTTGGTAGGCCATTTGGTTGTTTGTTTAGTGAGTAGCGAACTGGCCAGACCCCGGACTTTCCCGCAACACACGCTGCCGTTGCTACCGTTGCTCCGTTCCCGGCCTGGCGGGGTTCACAAGGCTAGCGTTGTGCGGAGCC
>DATNDM010000461.1:0-4901 GCA_035553235.1 Pyrinomonadaceae bacterium
GCCACCACGTGAATTCGTCAGCGCTCTGAATATCCTTGTCGTCGATCTTCAGAATCACATCACCCGCGCGCAATGCAGCCAGCGCGGCGGGACTGCCCGGCATGATCGACGTCAACAAGATGCCACGATGCTTCCCAACCAGCGCGGCGGCGCGCTGCATTTCCCAACCGTGATTCTGAAACTGATCGAGATTGAGCGCCGCGACGGCCTCGCCTCGGACACCGAGCCACGGTCGCGGCACGCTGGCTTGCCGTTCCAACACGCGCTGCGCCGCACGTTTGATTAACGCAGCCGGCAGAATGCTCGCTTCGCTCCCTTCCAGGCCATCGATGATGCCGATCGTGTCGCCCGCCCGGTTTACGGCCACGCCGCCGATGTTTGCCTCGGAAAGACTCGGCGCACTGACCTTGAATCGCGCGACGACGCCGGACGGCGCTGCCATTACGTCCTGCACACGACCTTCAATCATGCCGATGCGAGCCAGCACCGGTCGCGTCTTCCCTACCGGTTCTGGACCAACAAGCAACACTGAGTCGCCACTGTTCACGGGTTCGTCCTTGATCGTGGCGGCCGCAACTGAATTCTTGTTTTCGAGTCGCAGTATGGAAAGGCCGGTGACGGCGTCGAGGCCGATGTACTTCGCCGGCAGACGCTTTCCATCAGGACCGATAACTGTCACATCAGGCTCACCAAAGCCGATGCGTGGAAACATTTGACTTGCAGCACGCGGCGACTTGGGCGTTCGCGGCGAAATCGGCAACGGCACGTCCGGTGGTCCAAACTCGACATCCGCTTCAGGCAACCACGCTACGATCGTTTCGCCGTCGTCCATCGCGAGGCCGGCGCTGACGTTTGTGTGCACGTCGTCCATCAGGCCGAAGGCGGAATCGAGTGAGTCGATTGACTGGACCTGTTCTGCGCGAAGCAACAGGCGAAACATTTTGAGGCCGTTAAGGCGGTGAATGATCGTGACGACCTGTGGTGCGGCCGGTGCGGCCGGCGCCTTTGGAGGGGCCGCAGGCTTCGGTGATGGAGCAGGCGTCTGTGCAGCCGCGAACGTGAATGACAGCAGCGCCGCACTTAACAATGTCACTCGATGTAATGCTCTGAAATTCATCCTACTACTACTTATTCGAAAGAGTCTTTTACAAGATTCAAAGATTTTCCAGGATTACCAAACACGTTTCGGGGTCAATTGATTTCCTCTTTGCACGATGCGTTGTGAACCAAAGCTGATCGTCGGAACGGAAATCGTCCTCGCATTCCCGCGGCCATCTTCAAGTGAAACCGTGAACGCCTGCGGCGACGCGTCGATCGGAAAAGCTGCTGACATATTGAGCGGCGGCTTTCCATTGATAACCTCCGCGCCCGTACTGCTGATCGCGAGCGATGACAATGGTCGCTTCCTGTAATTAGTTTGTGGATGACCGTCGCTCTTCTTAATGATCGGCGGAGCCTCATTCACGGCAACTTGCTCCGGTTTCTTCTCATCTTTCACTACTGGTGTTACGTCGGCAGGTTTCGCAGGCTCGTGCACTTCAGGTTGTTTGGCGACGTAATCAACTCCACGTTTATTCATCACATCGCGCACCACCACAACGCCGATCAAAAACACGAGCACCGTCGCAGCGATTGCCAAACCGCGTCGCGCAAACGGCCAATACACTACAGATCCGTTACTCTGCGCGAGACGCGCACGCAAACGGAAATCGAAATCAGCCGGCGCCTCCACCGTGCCGAGACTCCCGACTATCTGCCGCAACTTCGTCTGCTGCTCGTGAAACTCGCGACACGAAGCACAGTCGCGCAAGTGCTCGGTCGCGGCCGTGCTGCACGCCTCTCCAAGCATCAACTCCTCGAGCTCTCGACGAACCATTTCGCAATTGTTTTTTCTCATAAATCCTTTTCCTACAAATAAGCCCGCATCTTCTCGCGCAGAAATCCTCTCGCTCGGCTGATTCTCGACTTCACCGTTCCTTCGCTCGTTTCCAGGATCTTCGCGATCTCGTCGTAACTGTGCCCGTCAACATCACGGAGGATCAGTGGTGCGCGATACTTCTCGGGAAGCGTGCCGATAGCGCGCTGGACCGCGTTGCGTCGTTCAGTGTCGACGAGTTCGAGATCCTGCAAAGGACGTCCGTCGGGCGGGTTCAATTCCTTTGCTTCGCCGCCATCGGTTGGTTGGAAGAATCCGGTCAGGGACACGAGCTTGCGGCGCTTACGTTTCCGGAGTTCGCTGATCGCGAGGTTGGTAGCAATCCGGTAAATGTAAGTCGAAAATGCGTAGGTTCGCTGGTACCTGTCGGCCGCCCCGTAAACCCTCACGAAAGTCTCCTGAGCCAGATCCACGGCGCCGTCATAATCGTTGGTCATCCGGTAGATGTAGCTCGTAATTTGATTTCGATAACGACTCACCAGTTCAGCAAACGCATCCTGATCGCCGGAGCGCGTCGCTTCCAACAAAGCATGGTCGGAAGTTCTGTCCTCCAGCACGTCCTGCTGCAGGGCCGGGGCGAAGCCCAGCTCATCGATGGTCGTCAACGTATTCATCGCGGGCAGGTAGGCACTCACATCATCGACTACACGCTCATCTTATTCTCCAGTTCCGCTAAGAACTCTTTTTAGCCACAAAAGGCACAAAAATCGCAAATGAGAAAACAGACTCGCCGATTTATGAGCTTGGCAGAGTTTTTCTCATTTGCGATTTTTGTGCCTTTTGTGGCTAAAAAGCCTGTTAGCCTTCGGGACGTTGGAAGAGTGAATCGTTAACTTTCACGCCGTACGTGATGGTGAGAACGCGGGATTCCTGGCTTTGGCGACCGTCTTCAACCAACACGGTGCGGTACGGCACAAGGGTTTGCTGAACTACGCGATAATCCAGGAATTTTCGCGTGTATTTCACCGGAACGCCGCCCGGATTCCCTTCTTCGTACTCCAGCCAAAGCACGCGCAGCGAACGCGCACTGATGTAGTAACGGGTCTTTCGCTGGTCTTTATCAACGAGGTCGATGAGGAACAAGTCGAGCCCTTTTTGCTGGTCCCTGCCGGCGAGCGTGATCGTCGAGCCACACTCCTTGTACCGCAACAGGGAATCAATGCTGTGATGGTGTTGAGAAATGAAGTTTGCGGCGGCATCCTGTCGCGGTGTAAAGGCGGCGCCGTTGATGAGTCCCCATAGTTTACCGTCGCCGAAGATTAGCGAATACTCCATCGTCGGCAGCTTCTGATCGAGGCGGATCTTGTCTTTGTCGAGGTTTTCGCCGCGGACGAAGTGGCGCTCGTATTCGGACTCTTCCGTAGCACCTTCAGTATTTGTGCGGGTTAATCTGCCGTGCTCAACGCCGTTACGGCGAACTTGTTCGAGGACGGGGCGCGTGCCGTAGATGAGGATCACGGATTCAACAATCTGCTCAGCGGTGAATTTAACGTCTTTCCCGTTCTGTTTAGGTTCGACCTTCGGCTCTTGCTTAGTCTCCTGTTTAGTCTCTTGTTTGGTGTCCTGCTTTTTGTCTTGAACCGAGGCTGCGGCCCGGGTACCAACCGGCAATGCCAACGAGACGACGAACACAACTAGAGCTACCAGGGCGACGAATAGACGAAGCAAAATGTAACCGTTCTCCTTGAAACTGATTGCCGTAAACTTGACGGCGCCAACTGGGGAAAGCCAACTTTGATGCCGAATTGTAACACAGGGCCTGTAAAAACCCCTTTCGACTTCAATGACCGTTGCATGGATGCGGTCAGGCAACGCGCCGGATGCCTGTTTGACAAGCACCAGCGGCGCAGGTATTTTCCTTCTTTTTTCGAAAGGACACTGACACACACATGAAGCGAGTAGGAGTTCTCGTGGGACGGGAAAAGACGTTTCCCGAGGCACTGATTAAAGGCATTAATGAACGCGGGCGCGGCGACGTCGTGGCCGAATACATCACGCTCGGCGGTATTAAGTACGACGATCCCCCGAAGTACGATTTGGTTATTGACCGCATCTCGCACGAAGTTCCCTTCTACCGGGCGACCCTGAAGCGGATGGCGCTCGACGGCACGATCATCATCAACAACCCGTTCTGGTGGTCAGCCGACGACAAGTTTTTCAACTATTCCCTCGGCAAAAAGCTCGGTGTGGCAATTCCCAAAACCGTGCTGCTGCCGCAAAAGGATTACATCGAAGGCATCGTCAGTGAGAGTCTGCGAAACCTGGAGTTTCCGCTCGACTGGCAGGGCATCATCGATTACGTCGGTCTACCAGCCTTTATGAAGCCGTTTGACGGTGGCGGTTGGAAGAACGTTTCGAAGGTCAATTCGCTCGAAGAGCTTTGGGCTGAGTACGACAAGACCGGCACACTCTGCATGACGCTGCAGGAGTCGATCGAGTTTGAACAGTTTGTCAGGTGTTACTGCGTGGGCCAGCAGGAAGTGATGATCATGGCTTACGATCCGCGCAAACCGTACTTGTCTGGCGAGCAGTACGTACACGATCCGAATTACCTTGCGCCCGCGCTTCACGAACGAGTCGCCAAAGACGTGCGCACGCTTTGCACCGCGCTTGGCTACGACATCAACACCGTTGAGTTTGCTATCAAGGACAACGTGCCGTACGCGATCGATTTCATGAATCCTGCGCCTGATGCGGAACTCGCGTCAGTGGGCGAGTTCTATCACAACTGGATCACGAGTGCGGTTGTTGATCTCGTATTTAAGCGGCTGGGTGAAGGACGCCAGCAATCGCGTTATCGTTGGGATGCGTTCTTGAATCCGGAGCCGGTGCAGGCGTATGCGGTTGCGTCAGCTGCGGAACAGCAAGCGCGGACGATCACGCCCGCGACGAAGAAGCCCGCTGCTAAAAAGAAGAAGGCTTAAAGTAAGCCTTGCACGAAAAGTCGTTTTCGGACTTCTTCTCT
>DATNDM010000462.1:0-4998 GCA_035553235.1 Pyrinomonadaceae bacterium
CCCGGTCCAAGTGTGATTCCCGACTTTTGAGGCAAAGCCCCTGTCCAACACTGATGCGGATGCTCCAGATCTTATCCATCCGCACGAGCCTTGAAGCTCACGTGGCCATTAACCACCGTCACTGAAAACCGCACCCGATCACACCCGCGTTGCTGCTTAATCCCATCAGCCTTCGACGCGATCAAACGATGAAACTTCGGAAACGACAGATCTTCCGTTGGCTCGCCGCAATGACGTTTCGCTTCAATCAATGAATTGTAGAGACCTTTGACGAGTTCAACCTCGTGATGCGGGTCTTTACACACGAACGACGCCGGTTGGACCCTAGTCTCGGCGATTTCCCGCTTTTGGCTGGCCCGGGCCGCGGAAACCGGGTCGCGACCTTCTTCACGTCCCTGCATCGTGCGGCGCCACAGATCTCGAAACGCGTTGTAACGTGCGCAGAGCGAGTTGTAGCGATATCGTTGAGCGTAGTTCAGCGTGCGATCATCGCCGAGTCGTTTTAGTAAAGTCTCGACACGTCCTTTGGTGTCGTACGGTGGCCGCTTTGCGCCGCCGTTGAAAAAGATGTCAAACTCGATGCGCAGCCGGCGGATGTCGTCTTCGAGGCGCGTGAGCTGTTCGTCGGGCGTAGGCTGGTTCTCACCCGCGCCGAATCTGTTTTTGGATTGAACGCCTAGTTTTGATCTGGCTAGTTTGTTATCGCGTAGTCCCACGATGATCTCCTGGCGAGGAATGTGGCGGGGGCGTCGCTGATGCAGACGCGAATTCAGTCTAGGGGCTGCAAAAGCAAAGTGTCAACGTGTTTTATGAAATCGGTGTAATCTACCTGCTATGTCGAATCAGAACCTCCGTCACGTACCGTCGGTGGACCAACTGTTAAGGACTGACGCCGCGCGCGAGCTGCGCGATCGCGTTGGGCCGAGACGAGCGACGAATATCGCACGCGCCGTGATCGCTGAGGTGCGCGCGCTGGTCCGAGACAGCGCGGCAGAAGCGACGAGCAAAGGTCTACTTGCCGAAGCCGTACAGCGCCTGAAAGTGACCGCTGAACGTGAAAGTCAGTCAGGGATGAGGAGGGTGATCAATGCGACCGGCGTCCTGCTTCACACTAACCTGGGCCGTGCGCCTCTTTCCTCGTCAGCGCGGGCGGCGATTGACGCGGCCTCGCGCTATTGTTCGCTCGAATACGACCTGGAGAGTGGCGCCCGCGGCGGCCGAGGAACGCGAGTCGAGTCGCTCTTGAAAGATCTGACCGAGGCCGAAGACGCTTTAGTCGTAAACAACTGCGCCGCGGCGGCGTTGCTGATTCTCAAGGTGCTTGCCGGCGATGGTGAGACGATCGTTTCACGCGGCGAGCTTGTCGAGATTGGCGGCGACTTTCGTGTGCCGGACGTGATGGCGAGCTCAGGAACGCGGATGGTCGAGGTCGGCACAACGAACCGTACCCACTTGCGGGACTACGAGCAGGCCATCAATGCGAACACGCGGCTCATCATGCGTGTGCACCCATCCAACTATCGCATCGTGGGGTTCGCGAGTGTGCCGGAACGTGCGGAGCTGGCGGCGTTGGCGCGTGACGCGGGGCTGCCGTTGTATGAAGACGCTGGTTCGGGCCAACTCGCTGATCTGCGGCAGTACGGAGTCGTTGATGAACCAGTCGTGCGCGAGATCGTCGAGGGCGGGGTCGACGTGGTTTCGTTTAGTGGCGATAAGCTGCTCGGGTCGGCACAAGCCGGGTTGATCGTCGGCAGACGCGAGATCGTTTCGCGGCTCCGGAAGCATCCGCTCTATCGTGCACTGCGGAGCGACAAATTAAGACTCGCGGCCCTCGAGGCCACGCTTGTTTCACACCAACGAGACGTCGCGAACGCAGAAGTGCCGGTTATCGCGATGTTGTCGCTGACAGCGGAGGAACTGGAGCGGCGTGCGCGCAGCCTGGTTGAGGGTCTCGATGTTGAGTTGATACCAGGGGAATCAGCGTTGGGCGGCGGCGCCGGGCCTACTTCAACGTTTCCAACCACCCTGATCGCCGTTACGCATCCGGACAAATCAGCCGATGACGTCGAACACGAGCTTCGGCACTACTCGCCGCCCATCATCGCCCGAATATCCGAGGGAAGAGTCCTCCTCGACCTCCGGACAGTTTTCGAAGACGAACTCCCAGCGATTCGAGCGGCGCTAATGGCAATCCGCAAATAGTCCGTGTAATCCACGGTTAAACAAAGTATAATCCTCACGGCGTTTTTCGATATTTCCCGCCGGCACTCACGCCTTGATTAGAACCAAAACCCTACCCTACGTATTCGCGTCCGGGATCGGCATCGTTGCCGGAGTGATGGGCTATTCCCTGCTCGACCTCGACATTATCGCCAGCGCGAGTCTATTCGTCTTGACCGGCGTTCTCTGCTTGTTCCTCATCCACGTGAATCGGCTCTGGTCGATTGATCGGAAGTTAGTAAAGTCACTCTTCAACTCTTCGACAGGTACGGGTGCGTCGATCATTGACGCGAACAGCCGATTGGCGAGCGGGCTGAAACTTCTGAATACCGTCCTGCCGCTCAACGAGGCGGTAGTGTTCCGTTGCGACGAATCGGAAGGTCTCCAAACGGTTGTCCGTTACAAAAGCCCTGCGCCCAATCCACAGGATCCGCGCCGGAACGCAGTCTGGCGGGAAGGCATCAAGCTCTGCCAACGAGCTGCGGCACGTGGCGAACTTGCCATCGAGTCCGGCAAAAACTCATCGACAGTCGCGGTGCCGCTACTTCACGAGAGTGAGACCGCGGGTGTGCTGCTGATTCGACTGGCCGCGGAATTTTCAACTGACGACACATCGTTGCTGCTCGCCGTCGGCTCCCAATTCGCGCGCAACCTCGAGCGTGAAAGCTTTACTCATAACGCGGCGCGAGCTTCGGCGCTCAGTTTCTTTTCACACACCGGCAGCAAGCGAAAGCTCGATGCGCTCAACGTGCTGAAAGCCGTCACCGTCGAGCAACGCTGCGAAGCGAGCACGCTCACGCACATCGACGACGGTGTCGCGATCGCTTATCTCGACGGCACGCTCGCCATCGTCAATCCCGCGCTCATGACTTTTGCCGGACTCACAGGCGAGCAAGTTACGAAAATGGATCTCTTCGATCTGCTCGACAAGTTTCGGACAGACGTTTTTGACGAACCTGAAATCGCTGTACGACGTGTGTTGCAAACCGGCGTCGAGTACGAAGGCGAGCTGAACTTCGAAGCGAAGAGCCAGATTCTAAACTTGCGTATTTCACTACTAAGAAATGCCGATGAGCCGATCGGCATTGCTTTGTACGTGAAAGATCTGACAGCGACGAAAGAGTATGAAAAGTTGAAAAGCGACATGATCTCGCTGATGTCGCACGAACTGCGCACGCCGCTTACGAGTATCAATGGTTTTGCAGAGTTGTTGACTGCGGACGAAAACATTCCCGCACAGGCACGCGAGTTCGTTTCGATCATCGCGAACGAGTCGCAACGCATGTCGCGGATGATCAATACATTTCTTTCCGTGACGCAGTTGCAGCGCAAGGACAAGCAGGAAGTGCTGAAGATTCCGCTGCGTCTCGACGAAGTGGTGCGCGAAACGATCACGTCGCTGCAACCAGTGGCGAAGAAGAAACGCATTCGCTTAATCGAGCAACCCGCGCATCGCATTCCGCCAGTTGCGGCAGACAAAGGTTTGATCACGCAGGCCGTGAAGAACCTGCTGAACAACGCGATCAAATACAGTCCTGAGCGCACGACAGTCACTGTCTCAACAGCGCTCGAAGCTGAGAGCGTGCGCGTGTGTGTTGAAGATCGTGGTTACGGTATTCCCGCGGAAGCGAAGGAGCGCGTGTGGGACAAGTTCTATCGCGTGGTCCGTGAAGGACAGGAAAAGGATGAGGAATCAACCGGCCTCGGTCTGTCGTTCGTGCGTGAAGTGGTCGAGCAACACGGCGGGCGAGTTGATCTCGACTCGGAAGAAGGACGCGGCTCCAGGTTTAGTTTTACACTGCCGAGACTGTGAACCGCGGATTACGCCGATTTTAAATGCGATTGATCGTGCCGCGACATGTCACCGCGCCGCAGATGCAGCGCTTGTCGTTTGAGTGAAGTGTTGACTCGTAGTCAATCGTGATCTCTTCGCCGGGTTCGATGTCACGCAAGGCGATAAAGAGAATGTGATCGTAGAGGATCTGCATGAACGCGTTTGGCGCGCACGAATGATTGATGTAGTGAGTGCCGTTACCGCCGCGACTGCCGTCGAGACTCCAGCGACGATTCACCTCACAGATCCGCAGCGTCTTCCGATGGGCGCGGCGTCGAGCTTCCGCGTTACTGATCTTCTCGCCGCTGTACTCCGCGATTTTGTGACGCCGCTGGAATGGCACAGTGGCGAAGCAGCCTTTGCCGTGAATCAATGAAGGTTGGATGGCTAAGCCCGGAGCTAGCTTCAGCGTCATCTGCGGCTCGTCTACTTCAGCTTGAATGTACGAGCGATGAGATCGGTTTGATTGCGGATGCGGCTGATTTTGTCGCGCAGGCCGGTGAAGCGAAGCGCGTAGATGGTGCGGTTATCGGCTTGCAGGTAGTAAGTACGGCCGAGCATCGGTTTGCCCGTTCTGACAAACTCGTACGACATGGTGACGCCGTCGAGCCTGCCGTCGAACGAATCCGTTTTGCCGGGAACGAAACCTGGCAGAAATCGAAGCGTCAAGTCTTGATCACGACGCGCGACATCAGCAGGAGTTGTACCCGCGTCCACAATTTCTTTACGAATCACGAGGTAGCCATCGAGGCGATCACCATAAACAAACTCGGGCTGTCCGCGACCGGCATCGGGCTCGACAATAACGCGCCAGGTAGGTGAAGGGATGTCGAAGCTGTAGTCGAGTTTGTCGTGTGTGTAGACTTGTTGCGCCAGCGCGGCGGGCGCTATCAAGGCAAACAGAGTCAAAACAAAAGCTAAAACTCGTCGCATTGTTCCTCCAA
>DATNDM010000463.1:0-2848 GCA_035553235.1 Pyrinomonadaceae bacterium
CGCTGCGCCACGCAACATGTCGTCGTCAGTGATTTTGTTGATCGCCTCGCGCAAATTATCGATGCGATCGCAGAGCACTTGAAACTTCTCTACGTAGTCCGGGAAGAAATCTTCCGACTCCAGCTTGCCCATCACTTTGAACAGGTCGCCTTTGGAGAGCGAATCGAGTACGGGCCGGCCGAAGAGCGTCTTGCGGCCGATGTTTTTGAACTGTTCGAGGACTTTGTCTTTGAAAACGTCGGCGGCGGTCTCGGGCACGGTGATCTTCATGCCGAGGACGCGTTTGATGGTTGTCCAGATTGCGGTCAGGCGCGGGCTGGGCGGCGCGGGCTCCGGATTCGCGCCCACCACCTGCTCGTACAAGTCTTTCAGTGAGCCTTCAATCTGGCGCGACTTCAGTTTCAAAAGTTTCTTGAGCAGCGTTTGAATCGCCTGCACGAGCAGACTCAGAACCAGCAAGACAACAACGAGGGCGATTATTGTGTTGAGGATACCGAGATCCATAAGCACTCCTTTGGGGGCAAGGTTTTGGAACGGAGCTTTGCCTCAAAAGTCAGAATTCATTGTTGGATCGGGTCAGTACAGGGAGCGGTAGCGACCTGGTCCGTGATCAGCATGCGATATTTCTAATGATTCTTGGTTCTATGGTTTGACCAGGTCGCTACCGCTCCCTGTACTGACCCGATCCAAGCGCCATCCCGACTTTGAGGCAAAAACTTCCAACGGTAAAAGATGCAGGCCACACAAAAGCACAGAATGACCTCCACGATCAATATGAATTATTTATCCGTTTTGTGCGTCTTTGTGGCAAACTGAAATGAATCGGCACTCCTGCACCATATTATTCAGGGGCTCTCTTTCCTAACTGGCTTCGATCTCGCTTCACGTTAACGGAGGATCTTTCATGACCGCTTCCCCTAAGACTGAATACACCCAGGAAGTTCGTTTTGCCATCGTTATGTATGGCGGCGTGTCGCTGGCCATCTACATCAACGGCATCGCGCAGGAACTGTTTCACCTCGTCAGTGCAACGGCTCGCGAGAAAGCCGGCGGCGACACCGCCTTACCCGTCGACGCCCTCACGCCCACCCAGCGCGTCTATCGAAAACTCTCGTACATCCTCTCGAACCGGCAATTCCGCGAAGACTGCAGGACCCAGGCAAAGCAGGCTGCCGACCAGAAAAAGTCGTTCAGGGTGCCGGCAACTCCCGCTGACGACACACTCGAAACGCGCTTCGTTATCGATATTCTGTCCGGCACATCCGCCGGCGGCATCAACGCGATTTTCCTTTCGAAAGCGCTGGCCAATGAACAGAACATCGACCAGTTGAAGGAGCTGTGGGTTAACGAAGGCGACATCGGCGTACTGCTCAACGACAAGAGATCTGTGGCCGGCCTGGGTATCGAGAACCAGCAGCCGCCGCTTTCGTTACTCAACAGCCGTCGCATGTACCTGAAATTGTTGAAGGCCTTCGACGACATGGACAGCGCGAAGCCCGTCAACGGCACTGCTTCGCGCTTTCTGGACGAGAGTGAGCTCGATCTGTTTATTACCACCACGGACATCACCGGTTTGCCGTTACCGATTCGACTCGCGGATTCCGTGGTTTTCGAACGGCGCCATCGCAATGTGTTTCAGTTCAAGTATGGTCCGAAAGAGTCTCCGGCTAACGATTTCGTTTCCAACAACAATCCATTCCTCGCGTTCGCCGCGCGCTGTACCTCATCGTTTCCGTTCGCGTTTGAGCCGATGAAACTGTCGGACATCAACGAAGTACTCGACGCCTTCCCTGAGCACCGCGCCAAAGAAGCGTTGCGCGGCACGAAAGCTAATTGGGAACGCTTTTTCAACCGCAATCTCGTACGCGTCGCAGACAAAATCGAAGAGCGGCCCTTCGGCGATGGTGGTTATCTGGACAACAAACCGTTTTCGTTCGCCGCCGACACGATTGCTCGTCGTGAGGCAGTTTTGCCGGTCGATCGCAAGCTTATTTATATCGAGCCATCACCGGAACATCCCGAAGACGAGGGCTTCGGGAACCAGCAGATCGACGCGTTGAAAAACGTGAAGGCGGCGCTGCTCGACCTGCCGATGTACGAGACGATTCGCGAGGATCTCCACCGTCTGATGGACCGCAACGATCTGATCACGCGAGTTAATCAGATTACCGACGCGATCGAACAGGATCTCGAGGACGCACGTTTGCAACGACCCACGCTCAGGCCGGGCGAGTGGGAGTCTCTCGATCTCGCCGGCATGGTCCAACGTTTTGGCATTTATTACCTGCCGTATCGCAGACTCAGAATCGAGGCGGCCACTGATGAACTCGCCCGCAGCGTCGCGAGGATGCTGCACGTTGACGAAGATTCCGCGAACTTTGTTGCGGTTCGCGCGCTGATCCAGGCATGGAGAGACAAAGAGTATCAAGACAAGAACGAAGAGAAACGTGATGACCGCCTCACGACGTTGGCACAACAAATCACGAGTGTGATGAAAAAGTCTGCAACCGCTGAAGACAATGAAACAGTCGAAAAGCAGTTGCGTACCTGGCTACAGATCAATCTGTCCGATGCCTACAGAGATAGTCTTGCCGCCAGCGAGTCTGAAGTTCAACGATCAGCAACCACGACACCAGTAAAGACAGCAAACCAGTTTCTGGTCCACTTCGATTTCAAATACTGGATGCGGCGACTGGCATTTGTCCGCCTGAAGATCGACGAGCTGATAACGCTACACAAAATACCATCCGTCGAAGGGCAACTTACTCCAAACGAGAAACAGCAGATAGTAATCACTATCCTGAACAAGTTTTTGGGTGAGCGTAAGTATGAACAGCTAACTCAGGAA
>DATNDM010000464.1:0-4996 GCA_035553235.1 Pyrinomonadaceae bacterium
AGCCGCGCTGACTTTCCTATCGACACACCTCAGCAAGGGATTCCACCGGCTCGAAGTTAAATCGTCGACGCCGGGTGTGCGTGTGTCGTATCCGTCAGGGTATACGAGGTAGAGCTATTGAACGGTCGCGGCCAGAAGCGATCCGCGTCGATCGCTGGCGATGGCCCAGCCGTCTGCCAACTGTCCGATCATGCCGTGAAAGTGGATCTCACTGCCGCTTAAGACGACCACCACGTCGCCCGCGTGGTAGCGCGGATCCTCGAGCCGGAAACGAATCACCGTCGCCTGCCCGTTCTCCTGTTCAACTGTCTCAAACTGAAAAGTGTCGGCGTCCGCGACGTACGTTTGTGAATTGTTCGCTACTCTTTGCTCGTCCGGCATTATTGATCCTCTCGCTGCTTTAAATAAGTTGCGGCAGCCTTGCACGAAAAGTCTGTATCCTAGCTCTTCTCTGTGCAACCTCTGTGTTCTCTGTGTCTCTGTGGTTGTTTTTTCGAACAATTATTAACCACAGAGACACAGAGAGCACAGAGGTTGCACAGAGAAGAAGTATGAAGACGATTTTTCGTGCAAAGCCAGTTGCGGCATTAAATAACGCCAGCACTCATTTCGCAAGTTGACCGGTCAAATTCAGTTTGACCTGCCACGATGACTTCAGCAGGTAAGTACTCTCACGAAATGCTCGAAAATTTAGCGGCACGGGCCATGCACTCGCGTTCCGACGTGAGTTTATGTCTTTCGATCTCAAATGCGGGTTCAAGGAAATATGAAAAATCTGAAGTCATCGGTAGCTGCTTCACTGCTGATTGTTGGCGGCTTAATTTTTTCTCTTTGCGCGAGTGGCGTCGGAACAAGCAGCGTCAGTGCTGAGTCGAATTCCGCGCAGCGGACGAGTTCAAGCTCGAGACGCAAAGACGAAAAGATTTCCGACACCCTACGCGGCCGCAACGCCGGCTCCGATACCGTTCAAGTCATCGTTCAACTCAACGCATCACCCACGGGCCGCTTGAACGCGCTGCTGCAACGTAACGGCGTGCATGTCAAAGACGACTTCAAAGAGTTCAATTCATTTGTAGTGGAACTACCGCTAAGCGTTGTCAGTGAACTCGCAGACTTCAATGAGGTTCAATTTATCTCCGCGGACAGAGACGTCCAGACGACGGGCCACGTCGAGAGAACTACCGGCGCGGCGTTTATGCGAACGCAGTCCGGCAACAGTGGATTCAAAGGAAAAGACGTAAACATCGCCGTACTGGATTCCGGTATGGACAGCAACCACCACCAGCTCGGAGGCAGGATCGATGCGCAGTTGGACTTCACCGGCGAAGGCAGAGTTGACGATCCATACGGCCACGGCACACACGTAGCTTCGCTCGCTGCCGGCCTCGATCACGTCGCGCATGGCGCATACACTGGTGTAGCTCCGGAAGCGAAAGTGATCAATCTGCGGGTGTTGAACTCGCAAGGTGTCGGTGCGGTATCGAATGTCCTGAAGGCCCTGAACTGGCTTCTCGCTCCGGCTGACCCAACCAAACCGCTTGGCGATAAGAACTATCAGAAATACAAGATCAGAGTCGTCAACCTGAGCCTCGGCGCGCCCGCGGTCGATTCCTACAAAGACGATCCATTGTGCCAGGCTGCGCGTCGTCTCGTTAATGCCGGCATCGTTGTCGTCGCCGCTGCGGGTAACGATGGTACTGACGCAACTGGACGCAAGATCTACGGACGCATTCACGCTCCCGGAAACGATCCTTCCGTGATCACCGTCGGAGCCGCAAACTCTTTCGGCACCGACTCGCGCTCCGATGATGCGGTCACTACTTATAGCTCGCGTGGACCAACCCGCAGCTATCGCACTGTTAATGGCGTCAGGTACTACGATCACCTAATCAAACCGGATCTGGTCGCGCCTGGTAACAAACTCATTGCGGCTGAAGGCCGGTCTAATAGGCTCATCACTACCTATCCACAGCTCGAGTGCACTCCTGCGAGCAACAGCAATCACAAGATGATGCGGATGAGCGGCACCTCGATGGCGACGCCGCTTGTTTCCGGCGCGGTCTCATTGTTATTGCAGGCGAATCCGAAACTCACCCCCAATCTCGTCAAGATGATCCTGATGTACACGGCGCAGCCGCTGGCGGGATACAACATGCTCGAACAAGGCACTGGAGAGCTCAACATCGAAGGTGCGATGCGCCTCGCCAGGTTAGTCCGCACGGACTTATCAAATTCGACGTTGCTTGGTTCGAATCTGCTGATCACAACCGTACCGCCTGCTCCGTATACCACGCTCGAGGGATACACGTTTCCATGGGCGCAGGGCATTCTTCTAAATCGTAACTATGCGACGGGCGTTAGTCTGATCACGAAGTATCACCGAATTTATGATCTCGGCGTGGCGCTCGGCGACGGGGTTGCGATCGGCGATGGATTCGCTGTCGGTGACGGCGTGGCGATTGGCGATGGAGTCGCCATCGGCGACAACATCCTGACGAGTACCGGCGTCGCGATCGGTGATGGTTATCTTTTCATGCTCGGCACCAGTCTCGCGAACGGCGTCGCGATCGGCGACGGTGTTGCCATTGGTGACGGAATTCTATTCTCGGACGGGGTTGCGATCGGAGACGGCGTGGCGATTGGCGACAGTGGTCCAATCTGGGCGCTTTCAATTCTCACGAACGGCGACTCTGGTGGCGACATGGATGCCGTGCAGGACGACGGTTCCGTGCAGTAAGCAGCGAAGAGGGAATCCCATGGCCAGTGTGGCATTAAAATTAGAAAGCAATTACATCGCGCAGCGACATCCTGTATCGCCATGGCAAACCGGCGCGCACGAATTCGCGCTCGCAGTGCCCGGCATCGAAGATGAGGTTCTGTCTGTACTCGCTGGACCCACCTTGACCAATGTGATCATGGCGGGATTCATTCGCGACAACGGTTTAGTCAGTGCACAGCACCGCGGGTGCTTTTACGTGTGCCGCAACACGCAAAACAAACTGAAAGGCGTTGCCCTCATCGGTCATTCGATTTTGTTTCACGCAGTGGATGACAGCGTTATCGAAGGATTCGCTTCAGTCGCACAGCGGGGTTCACCTCATTTGCTGATGGGTGAGCATACGGCAGTGCAGCGCTTCTGGAAATTTTGCGCGGCCCAGGGACAAGAGCCACGTCATGTTTGTCCAGTGGTCTTTCTGCATCGTGACAGAGAGTTCGAACAACGACAGGAAATCGCGGGACTTCGGCTTGCCGTTCCTGAAGATCTCGAGCTAGTCGTCCGCGCTCAAGCCGCGATGGCGTTCGAAACGAGCGGCGTCGATCCATTGCAGAAAGATCCGATCGGGTTTCGACAACGTTACCTCCGTCGTATCGACCAGAATCGCGTGTGGGTGTTGATGCGCGGCCGGCGGCTGGTTTTCAAGTTGGACGTAATCACTGACACTCCTGATGCCGCTTACATCGAGGGCGTGTACGTAACTCCTGAAGAAAGAGGCAAAGGTCTGGGCCAGCGTTGTGTGCAGGCGGTCGGCCATAAGTTACTCGAACGCACGAGGGCCATTTATCTGTTTGTCGAAGCTGACAACACGCGGACCGCGTCGTTTTATTCGAGGCTCGGCTTCGACTTCGCCGGAAACTACGATCTCCTCTACTTCTAAGCCCCAAACTCACTCACTCATACTGCGATGGGCAAACAACGGTTTATCAATCGTTACATGTGGCTGGTGGTCGCCGCCGGCACTGCGATGTTTGTCTTGTCGGCTGTTAATCTGCCGTTTGCAAGACTCGACTTTCGCTTTGGCCTCTTGTTTCTACTCACGGTAGTCATCAGTTCTCGTATCGCGATCAAAGTGCCGCGCGTGAACACGACGATTACCGTCGCGGATAGTTTTGTTTTCCTGACGCTGCTTCTTTATGGACCGGAGGCGGCGGTGATCGTAGCCGCGGCAGATGGACTGAGTGCGGGATTTCACCTCAGTAAGCGCTGGATTACGGTTCTCTTCAACGCGGCGGCGGCAGCTTTAGCGGCGTTCATGACGGGTGGTGTCGCGCGTCTGCTCTTTGGGCCGGGGTTTCATCTCGATAAGCAGTCGTTGTCGACGGCCGTCGTGTTGCTGAGCACCGTTGCCGTCAGCCAGTATGCGGTTCACACGTGGCTGGTGGCGATTTGTCTTGCCTGTAAATCTGATCGACCTCTCTGGCAGACGTGGAGCAAGCACTATCTTTGGTCGTCACTAACTTATTTCGTCGGCGCCTTCGTCGCGGGCAGCATCATCAAGCTCGAAGGCACGATCAGTTTTTACGCGGTACTGGCGCCGCTCCCGATCATCTCGATCATCTACTTCACTTATGAGAAGTATCTTGAAGACATTCGCGCTACGGCGGCGCAGGCCGAGCGAGCTGAACGTGAACGCGCCGAGGCAGAGCATGCGCGCGCCGAAGCCGAGCGCCTGCGCGCTGAACAGGCGGAGCGGCACGTTGAGGAACTGAATCGTTACGTCGAAAAGCTCGAGAGTGCGGGAAGGGAACTCGAGGAAAGCCGCGAGCATTTTCGTCATGCGGCATTCCACGATGCCTTGACCGGGTTACCGAACCGATCGTTGTTTACCGATCATTTGCGTGTGGCTTTGCGGCGCGCTCAGCAGAATGAAAAGTATTTGTTCGGCGTGCTCTTTCTCGATCTCGATCGTTTCAAAAACATCAACGACAGTTTGGGCCATCCGTGCGGTGATGAATTATTGATCCTCGTCGCCCGCCGCCTCGAAACGTGTATTCGGCAAACAGACATGGTGGCACGCTTTGGTGGTGACGAATTCGCGATCCTCGTCGACGCGATACAAGACGCCTCAGACGTCGTACGCATTGCCGAAAAAGTGCAACAGGTGATATCGGCGCCTTTCAAACTCGCCACTCACGAGGCGATCACGACCGCCAGCATCGGCGTGGCGCTGAGCACCTCCATTTATGCGGAAGCAGAAGATATTATTCGCGACGCTGA
>DATNDM010000465.1:0-2083 GCA_035553235.1 Pyrinomonadaceae bacterium
CGTTCATTGATTCGAAGCATGAGTTTGGCTTGTATAACCTCGGTGGAGGTCGCCTGAATGCCGTCAGCTTGCGCGACATACTCAAGCGCGTGGGGGCGATGATTGAGATTGAGCCCGTGATCCAGGAAGATCCAGCAATGCCCATCCCGTCGCCGTTGCGTTACGTGTCTGACATAACACGAGCGCATGACGAACTCGGATGGCGGCCGTGGATCGGAATCGACGACGGGCTGCGAGTAATTCTGTAGATGAACGTGCAGGCGGAAATTATCAAGCGCGTCGTCGTGCGCGGCACGAACTGGGTCGGCGACTCGGTGATGACCGTGCCTGCGCTGCGTGCGCTACGGCGCGTCTTGCCTGAGGCACATATCACGCTCGTCATTCGCCCCGGCACGAAAGGAATTTTTTCGGAGGCCGACTTCATTGACGAAGTGCTCGTTTACGATCGCAAGGGCGCGTTGTCTGTCTTTGGACAAGTGCGGGAGTGGAAGCGAAGAAAGTTTGACTTGGCGGTGTTGTTTCAAAACGCGTTTGAGGCGGCGCTGATTCCCTTTCTCGCAGGCGTCCCGGTGCGACTCGGTTACGCAACTGAATCGCGACAGGCGCTGTTGACACATCCGCTTGCGTTGCCTGACTGGCGTTCTTCCAAGCACGAGGTCTTCTATTATTTGTATTTAGTCACGGCGCTGGAGCAGATGTTGTTTGGCCGCAGTGACGTGTGCGAAAGCGAGCCCGATGCGAGCATCTCGATTTCCGAAAGCAGAAAAGCGGAAGCCGCGGAGTTGCTGCGTACTTACGGAGTGAACGACGCTGAAACGGTGGTCGCAATCTGTCCCGGCTCGATCAACAGTCGTGCGAAGCGCTGGCCGTCGGAGAGGTTCGCGGCGCTGGCGGATCGGTTGATCGAGTCGCAACGGAAAGTGTTGCTGATTGGATCGAAAGACGAGTTTGATGTATCGGAAGATGTTGTGCGGCAGATGCAAAACCAGCCAGTGGTGCTGACCGGCAAAACGAGTCTCGACCAGATTACGGCAGTGCTCGACCGCGCGGATCTGATCGTGACCAACGACACCGGACCGGCACACATCGGCGCTGCTCTCGGACGCCCAACCATCGTCATTTTTGGTCCAACGAATCCCTTGACGACTCGTCCATTTGCGCCCGAGGCTGAGATCCTGAGAAATCCGCCAGAATGTGCGCCATGCATGCTGCGTGATTGTCCGATCGATCATCGTTGCATGACGGCCATCACAGTAGATGAAGTGTTCGAGCACTCGCATGCGTTGCTGAAGCGCGGCAGTTTCGCCAAAACGGTAAGGAGTTTGTGCGACTCAGTCGCGTGAGCACACTGATGAAGCGTCCCGCAGTTTTCATTGACCGCGATGGCACGATCTCGGAAGAGGTTGGTTACGTTAACCATCCGTCACGCTTTCGTTTGTTTCCATATTCCGCCGAAGCGATCCGAATTCTGAACAACAATGGCTGGCTGGCGATCGTGATTACGAACCAGGCGGGCGTCGCGCGCGGGTACTTTTCCGAAGAGATGATCACGAGCGTTCATAATCAGCTCAAGCAGGATCTGGCTGGTGCACAACTCGACGCGATTTACTATTGCGCGCATCATCCGTCAGTCGGCGAGCCGCCATACCGATTCGATTGCGATTGTCGGAAGCCGAAAACGGGGTTGATTGATCGTGCGGCTAAGGATTTCGAGATCGATCTGGGTGCGAGTTGGGTGATTGGCGATCGATACAGCGACGTGGAGCTCGCGCGAAATGCGGGTTTGCATTCCGCGTTTGTGTTGAGTGGATACGGGCGGGGAGAGTGGGAGTTTAAGAGGCACGGGTGGAAGGTCGAGCCGGACTTGGTTTGTAAAAATTTATTGGAAGCCGTGAAGGTGATCGTTGCAGGATAAAAATCTGATTAACATCATTCAGCGGTTCGGTGAGCAACAAATCGTGATCCTTGGTGACGCGATTGCGGACAAGTTTGTGCACGGAATGATTAGCAGAGTGTCGCGCGAGGCTCCGGTTTTTATTCTGCGACACCAGCACACTGAAACATTGCCGGGCGGTGCGGCGAA
>DATNDM010000466.1:0-5129 GCA_035553235.1 Pyrinomonadaceae bacterium
TTGGCATTCGCATGCTCGACAAGCTTCCGATCACCGGCATCGTGCGCATGGAAGAAGTGCGGCTGAGCGGCAGCGTGCTCGCGTTCACGGCGGGGCTGACTGTGTTCACCGGGTTGTTGTTTGGCTTTATGCCTGCGCTGCGCGCGTACGCGATGGGCCTCGCGAGTGGCATTCGTGAAGGCGCGCGCGGCACGGTGTCGCATCGCCGACTGAACAGCGCGCTCGTCGCCGTGCAGTTTGCGCTGTCGCTCGTGCTGTTGATCGGCGCGGGTTTGTTGTTGAAGAGTTTTCAGCGACTACAGTCAGTCGATCTCGGCTTCAATCCTGAAAACACGCTGACGATGGTGGCGACGTTGCCGCAGTCGAAGTACGACAGCGAAGAGAAGGCGCTGCAGTTCTACACCAGTGCGATGGAGAGCTTGCGCACCTCGCCCGGCATCAAGGCAGTCGGTGTATCTGACAACTTGCCGTTCGGCGATGGCGGCAATGTTGACGGCATCATCGTCGAGGGACAGGAGCCGCCGGCAGGCGCGAACGTCGAGCAGGTTGAACAGGCGGAAGTTGTCAGCGTTGCGCCCGGAACGTTCACGGCACTCGGAATCCCGCTCTTGCAGGGGCGCGACTTCCAAACAAGCGATCACAGCAAGTCACCACTCGTTGCGATCGTCGATGAACCGCTCGCGCGTCGTTACTGGCCCGCGGGCGATGCAATAGGCCGGCGCATACAGACCACGGGCGACCGGCAGTGGCTGACGATTGTCGGGATCGTTGGCGGCGTGAAGCACCTCAATCTCATGGAAGAGAAGCGGCCACACATTTACTTCGCGATGCTCCAGTATCCGTCGCCGCGCGCTTCGCTCGTCGTGCGTACTGATGGTCCACCGATGAATGCGGTGCCGACCTTCAAAGCTGCGATCAGGAATGTCGATCCTGACATGCCGCTGTATCTCGTGCGGCCGATGACTGAAATCATTGGCCAAACACTCAGCACCCAGCGACTGACGAATTTCCTGCTGACCGCGTTTGCGATTATCGCGCTGACGCTCGCGGCGGTCGGGATTTACAGCACGATGTCCGTTTACGTCGGCAGTCGCACGAAGGAGTTTGGGATCAGGCTCGCGCTGGGCGCGCAACCCGGTGCGTTGCGGCGTGCGGTGATGCGGCAGGGGCTTTGGCTGACAGGCGCGGGAGTCGTGGTTGGAATTTTAGGAGCACTGGCGTTGACGAGGACGATCAGCAGTCTGTTGTTTGAGGTGAGTGCGACTGATCCGCTGGTGTTCACGGCGATACCGGTGTTGCTCGTGCTCGTTTCGTTATTCGCCTGTTACACGCCCGCACGAAGGGCCACCAGGGTCGATCCGTTAGAGGCGTTAAGAGATGAATGACGTTATCCACAGATTGCGCAGATTGCACAGAAAACTGTCTGCGTAATGTGTGGATGGATTGAAGTCAATGTTAGGACCACTCAAACAAAACATTAGTTTCGCGATTCGCACGTTGTTCAAGAACAAGGGCTTCACGATCACGGCGGTGCTGACGCTCGCGCTCGGAATCGGAGCGACCACGGCGATCTTCAGCGTGGTCTATGCGGTGTTTGAACCGATGCCCTATCCCAAGGCGGATCAACTCGTGATGGTGTGGGCCAGGACGCCGAACAGAAACTCCGTACCTGCCGGCGACTTTCTCGAATGGCGACGACGAAATACTTCGTTCCAGGATATGAACGGGTGGACCGGCGCCTCATTCAACGTCGCGACTGCTGATCGACCCGAGCAGATTTCGGGCGCACGTTGTACACCCGGGTTCTTCACGATGCGAGGTCTGCCCTTGTTCCTCGGCCGCAACTTCCTTCCTGAAGAAGGTGAGCCGGGCCGCGACCACGTCGTGATTCTCAGCAATCGCGTTTGGACCAGGTACTTCAACTCCAATCGTGACCTCATCGGCAAAGACATTCGCATGAACGGCGAGCACTACACAGTCGTCGGCGTTTTGCCGCCGGGCTTGCACGATCGACTCAGCTCGCAGTTGTGGGTACCACTGTCTTTCACGCCTGAGCAGATAACTCACGACTCGAACTTCATGCCGGTGATGGCGCGCTTGAAAGATGGCGTCACTATCGAGCAGGCACAGGCGGAAATGAACGGCATCGCCGCGCAACTTCAGAGCGAGTCGCCGAAGACGAATGCGAATCGCGGTGTGAGCGTCGAACCATTGCACCTCAACTTCGTCACTGACTCGACGCGACGCAATCTCTGGTTGCTGCTCGGCGCCGTCGCTTTTCTGCTGTTGATTGGTTGCGTGAACGTGGCGAACCTGCTGCTGGCGCGCGGCACGTCTCGTCAAAAAGAGATTGCGGTGCGAGCGGCACTGGGCGCTTCCAGACCGCGGTTGTTCGCACAGTTTCTGACCGAGAGCCTCGTGTTGGCGGCGCTCGGCGGAGTGCTGGGCGTCTTGCTCGCGCGATTGATCATCGATGCGATCACACTCGTGATGCCGCCCGTGGGCACGATGATTCCGTCAGAAGCAGAGATCAGGATCAGTGTTCCGGTGTTGCTCTTTACGATGGCGGTCACGACAGTTGCAGGACTGTTGTTTGGCGCCGCGCCTGCGTGGCAAGCAACACGACTCGAGCTGAATGAGGTTCTGCAACTGGGCGGACGGAGCGGCAGCCGTGGCCTGAAGCGTAACGCTTTTCGTGCGCTCATCATCGCGGAGTTTTCGCTTGCACTCACGTTGCTGGCGACCGGCGGTCTCGCGCTGAGAGGGTTTTGGAATCTCAACCGGATCGATCTCGGCATTCAAACGGATAACGTGCTGACGTTCCGCCTGCCCGTACCCGCTCGACGCCTCGATGGACCAGATCAGATCAGATCGTATTACGGGCAGATGCTGGAACGGATTCACAGTCTGCCTGGCGTAATCAATGCGGCTTTGACGACAGGTATTCCCGGTCGCAGCACTGGTAACGGCACGCGTTTCACTATTGTGGGCCAACCCGTGAATCCTGAAGCGCGACTCCGCACCGCTGTGCAAATGGTTACGCCCGAATTTGTCGACACGCTCGGGATTCGGATGGTAAGCGGTCGCAACCTCAGCGAACACGACACCGCCAACGGTGTGCGTGTGGCCACCGTCAATGAAGCTTTTGTGAAGCAGTACTTTCCGGGAGTCGATCCGCTGACACAAAGAATTTCGTTTCCGGAAATCGTTCCGGGTCCGGTGCGAGGCCAGCCGGTCGAATGGCAGATTGTCGGCGTGTATCACAACGTGCGCGGGGCCGGCTTTCGTGAAGACTTTGCCGAGATCAACATTCCGTTCGCACAAAATCCGTGGCCGCAAGCTTCGATAGCGTTAAAGACGAACGGCGATCCGCGGGCTGTTATCAAGAGCGTCGCCGCGGCGGTTAGTTCAGTCGATCCTGATATGCCGCTGGCAGGTGTGCAGACGATAGATGAGATCGTGAGCGACTCGCTGGCGATTGATCGTTTCAGCGTGGTGTTGTTTGCGAGTTTTGGAGCGCTGGGGCTGGTGCTCGCGGCGGTTGGGATTTATGGCGTGATGGCTTTCGCGGTGGCGCAACGCACGCATGAGTTTGGCGTGCGCATGGCGCTCGGCGCGCAGCGTACGCGCGTGATCAGCATGGTCCTGCGAGAAGGGACTTTGCTGGCAATGGTGGGAACGGTCATCGGACTCGGCGGTGGTTATCTCGTGGGCTGCGCGATGCAATCGACTTTGTACAACGTCGACGCGTTCGACGTGCGTGCGTTCATTGGTGTTTCGGCGTTGTTGCTGGCCGCGGCGTTGCTGGCGTGCTGGTTCCCGGCCTGGCGCGCCAGCCGCGTCGAACCACTCGAGGCGCTCAGGTATGAATAAAGCCACGGATTAACACGGGTTTCACCGATCAGAAAATATATCCGTGTAATCCGTGGCAAATAAATTTCTATGAACTCTCTATTCAACGATCTGCGGTTTGGCGTGCGGATGATGGTCCGTAATCCGGTGTTTACTCTGATCGCGGTGATTTCGCTCGCACTCGGCATCGGTCTAAACACGGCGATCTTCAGCATCGTCAATGCTGTCCTCATCCGACCTCTGCCCGTCGTGAAGCAGCAGAGTCGGCTGGTCTGGCTGCGCGCGCCGATCTCGTATCCCGACTATCTCGATTATCGAAATCAGGCGCACGCGTTCGAGGGAATGGCGGCGCTCACCGGCACGCAGGACTTCAGCATCGTGGCAGGTAGTGAGCCGGAACTCGTCAAGGGCGAGTATGTCACTGCGAACTATTTCGATTTGCTCGGCGTCGGCGCTGCCAGCGGACGCGTGTTTGTCGAGGAAGATGAGAAGACGCAAACGCCGGTCGTCGTTCTTAGCGAGCATCTCTGGCGCACGCGTTTCAATTCCGACGCGAACATCGTTGGCCGGCAAATCTCATTGAATGGATTCGGCTTCACTGTCGTGGGTGTGATGCCGCGAAACTTCATCGGCACTGAAGTCGGGCTTAATCGCGAACTGTGGCTGCCGCTTTCAATGCACCGGCTGCTAAACCCTGCCGCAATTGCGAGAACGGCAGAAGCCGGATCTAATCGATTCGAGGATCGCAACAGTCATTGGCTTGCCGTGTTCGCTCGACTGAAGCCTGAGGTCTCGCGTGCGAGTGCCGCAAGCGAATTGAGTGAAATCGCGCGGCGTGTTGCCGAAAACTATGGCAGCGAAGTTCATGCAGAGACGCTCAGGAGCGTGCAACTGCTGCAAATGAGTGGCGGCATGGATCCTCGAGATCAGCAAGAGGTGTTACCTGTCGCTGGAATCGCGTTGGGTATCGTCGCGCTCGTGCTCCTAATTGCATGCGCGAACATCGCGAGCCTGCTGCTCGCACGAGCTGCCATTCGCCGGCGCGAAACAGCAATCCGGCAAGCACTCGGTGCGAGCCGGCGTCGACTCGTGCGCCAGTGGCTGACCGAGAGCGTGCTGCTCGGCATTGCTGGCGGCGTTGTGGGGTTGGTACTCGCAGTCTGGGCCAATCAGATCCTCGTCTCGCAGCTTCAGTCGACTCCGCTCAACGCGCTCGAGTTCGGTCTGGACTATCGCGTACTCGCATTCACGCTGATGATCTCAGTCGCAACCGGGAT
>DATNDM010000467.1:0-4300 GCA_035553235.1 Pyrinomonadaceae bacterium
GCTGAATCGGACCGACGAAGCCAACAGCGCTCTCCAGGCTGCACTCACTGACGAACCGCGCATCCTGCCATTGCTCTCCGGCACGGCGTACTGGCTCGCGGCTCACAACGAGTATGAGAAGGCGGCGGCGATGGCGCTCAAAGCAACCGCCATCGAGTCGCGTTACACGTGGGCGCAGATCGCTTTGGCGCGCGCACTGCTCGGTGCGCAGCGTCCACTCGACGCCGAACGGGCGCTGCGGTATGCGCGGCAGTACGGCAAGTTTCCGACGATGACTTATGAGCTCGCGAATGTCCTGGCGTCGATGGGCCTTTATGACGAAGCAGTAGAGGTGCTGCGCGAGTCGTTCACGATCAAAGACGATCAGATTCAGACTAACCTCGCGGGTAGCGTGGCTGTAAGTGAGACGAATTTTCTCGACCTGCTCGCACTCGAACGACGCGCGGGCATCTATCAACCAACTTCCGCAGACAGCGCCGCGAACGCAAAAATGATGAAAGCGCTGCTTGCTTTCAACACCGCAATCACGCCCGCCGATGGTCAGAAGATCGACGAGGCTGCGGCAGTCGCGGCCGCGAAGGATTTCGCTGCCGGCGCGGACAGTATGCGACCGTATCGAGAGGTGTATGCGGCCAGTCGACTCGTGCGGAACGCGGTCGGCATCAAGACTGCGCTGGAGCTGATCGCAGAAGCGAGAAAGGCCACGGACGAAGCGTTGAAAGTCCCGGGCGCGACACTCGCGGTCCAGGCTGATGAGTTCCGCGACATGCGCGCGAGTGCGCTTGTGTCGGGGACTGTTCCCGACGTCGCGCCCGCGCCGGCGACAGTGCTCACGAACATTTACAGAGGACGTCTCGAAGATCTCGAAGGCTGGGCGCTTTTCAACGACGAGAAATATTCCGAGGCTATCACGCACCTGAAAAAAGCCGGCGAGATGTTGCCGGCAGACACGCCCGCGTGGCGCAGCGCGCTTTGGCATCTCGGCGTTACGCTCGAACAGTCAGGACAGAAAGAACAAGCGCTCGAAGCCTACATCAAGAGCTATAAGAATGATCCGTCAGCGTCGGCAGTTCGTCGCTCGGTGATCGAACAACTCTACAAACGCGTCAACGGCTCGCTCGAAGGACTCGATGAAAAGCTCGGTCTGGAAACGACGACGCCGGTTGCTGCTGCTCAACCTGCCGAACCACAACCAAGCCAAACACCGAGTCCTGCTCCGGCTGAGACTCCGAAGCCAGAACCAATGTCGGATGATGCGCTCAAAAACGCTGCCGCGCGTTTGAGATCGACAGTTAAGATCACTGGACGGATTGTTGATGCTGATAAGGCGGGAGTGGCAAATGCTACGGTTGTGTTGATTAGCCCAACGGGCAATGTCATGGCAGCGACGACGGACAACGAGGGCAATTACTCGTTCAAGGTCGCGCCGTCCGAGAAAACTTATAGACTCATCCCGTCGAAAGAGGGCTACACATTCGCGCCGGTCGATCGAACACTACCGGGATTGTTTGACGATTTGAAGGAAATTGATTTCGTAGGATCAAAGCCGTAACCGCGGATTTACGCGGATGAACGCAGATCTGAAGGAACCTGCGTTCATCCGCGTTTACATTGCTCGTATCCGCGTTTACTTATTTGTTGTTCGTATCGGGGCCGCCGACGAGTTTGCCTTCCGCGTCGTACACTTCGACTTTCCCATACTTGGCCAGGACCTCACGCGCCTTCGCAGCATCACCGACCGCAACCACCTGAAGGTGACTCATGTCGAGATATTTCTTCGCCGCGTTTTGCACGTCAGCAGCCGTGACGGCCGCAACCTTCTGCGGGTACGTGTCCCAGTAATCCGCCGGCAGGTTGTAGATCTTCTGCGTCACGATGTTCTGCAGGAGAGTTCCCGGCTGTTCGAGCGAGAGGGCAAAGCTGCCGATGATCGCTCGCTTCGCATTCTCCAACTCCTCAGTCGACACCGGCTCATTTCGCAGGCGATTGAGCTCGTACATGAATTCCTTCATCGCGCCTTCGGTCACGTCAGTGCGAACTTCAGAACTGGAGACCCACGTACCTCTGAATTTCGAACCGCCGAAATTGCTGTACGCGCCGTAAGTGTAGCCCTTGTCTTCACGCAGGTTCAGAAACAGACGTCCTGATGGACCACCGCCCAGGACGCGGTCGGCCAGCAATACTGAAAAATAATCCGGGCTGGTCCGCTCGATGCCGAGCGTGCCGAGCTGCAAAACAGTCTGCACTGAGCCGGGACGATCAATCAGGTAAATGCGCGCATCTGTCTGCGCCGGTGCGGGCGGAATGGTTGCGGCCGGAACGTCGCCCTTCTGCCAATCGCCAAACGCCTTCTCGAGCTTCGGCATGATCTCCTTCATCGTGACGTCGCCGACGATCGCGAGAATGCCATTGTTCGGACGGTAGTAAGTCGCATGGAAGTCGGCGAGGTCTTTGCTCGTCAGCTTCTTGATCGACTCAGCCGGTGGCGCCACCAACGACGCCGGATGGTTCGTGCCGTAGATCGCTTTGTTGAACTGCTCCGCCGCGAGAAACTGCGGGATCGATCGCTGAATTTGCAGCTGCGCAAGCGTGCGTGTTTTGTACTTCTCGACTTCAGACTGCGGGAACGTCGGGTTGCGAATCACGTCCGCAAACAAGTCGAGCGTCTGGTCCAGGTTCTCGACCAATCCACTCGTGCTGACGACACTCGTCAAAGACGACAGTCCGGAGTTAGCAGTCAGTGTTGCGCCAAGCGCATCAACCTGTTCGGCGATGTCTTTGCTGGACCGCTTGGTCGTGCCTTCACGCAACAACGCAGCGGTGAAGTTCGACAGACCGCGATAGTCAGGCTTGTCTGAAAGTCCACCACTCAACACCACGAGCTGCATGTTGAAGGTTGGCACCTTGTGCATTGGAAGCAGGACCACCTGCAATCCGTTCTTCAGCGTCGCCTCTTCAGCGCGCGGCAGTTTAACTTTCAGAACTTCTTTGTTAACCGGCGCTTTGCCCTTGATGACCGCGCCCTTCGTGGTCTGCTGTCCTGGTCCACTCTGCGTGCCTCCCTGGCCAAACGCCAAAGACGACACCATCACGATCAGGGTCAGTGCGACGATAACGTTGCTTCTGGTTTTCATCATTCTCATTGCTCTAACTCCTTTACTGTCCTGATGCGCCGATGGCGGGCCTCGACTTCGCCTTCGGCATCGTGATTACAACCGTGCGATTCGTGTCAACCAGGTACTTGTTCGCGACACGCTGCACGTCTTCCTTGGTGACCGCGGCCACTTTGTTGAGTCGCTCGTTGATCAGGTTCGGATCGTTGTAGTAAGTCGCGTACTGGCCGATCGTGATCGCGCGTGTGAGTGCGCTTTGCAGTCCGTTGATCAGATTGCGTCGCGTGGTGTTCTTGGCTTTCTGCAGTTCCCAATCAGCGATCGGCTCTTTCTTCAGGCGCTCGATGTCCGCGTAGATTGCCGATTCGACGTCTTCCGTCTTCACGTTTGGTCTAAGAGTCGCGTTGGTGTAGAACGCGCCGACGCCACGCTTTTCATCCATGAAGCCGCCGACGTTGGAAACCATCTCTTTGTCTTTGACGAGCTCCTGGTAAAGACGCGAACTCTGGCCGCCCTGCAGCACCGCGGAGAGCACTTGCAGCGCGTAGAAATCAGGAGTGTTTCCGGGAACAGCTTTGTACGCGATATCAACGCGGGGCGCGCGCGCCAGCACGTCTTCAATCGTCGCGCGACGTTCTGCTTTCTGGGGTGGCTCAGTCATGTCCACTGTCGGTGGATCAGGCTGGCGTGGGATGTTCTCGAAGTCCGAACGGATCTTCGCGAGGGCGTCGGCAGTTTTGAAATCGCCGACCAGGACCAGCGTTGCGTTGTTCGGGGCGTAATACATCTTGAAGAAGGCGGCGACGTCTTCGACGGACGCAGCATTCAAGTCTTCCATCGACCCGATCGTCGTGTGCTTGTATGCGAAGTTGTCGTAGATCAGGCTCTGTTGAAGCTCGTCGCTCTTGCCGTATGCCTGGTTGTCAACGCCGAGGCGTCGCTCTTCCTGGACCGCATTGCGCTGGTTGTCGAGGTTCTCCTTCGTGATCGCCAGGCTTCTCATGCGATCGGATTCGAGGAAGAGAGCGAGATCGAGTTGGTTGGCGGGAAGGACCTCGAAGTAGTTGGTACGGTCTTCGTTGGTGGTACCGTTCATGTTACCGCCGTTATTGAAAACGAGCAGGAAATGCTCACCAGATCCAACATTCTCGGAGCCTTTGAACATCATGTGTTCAAAGAGGTGCGCG
>DATNDM010000468.1:0-8304 GCA_035553235.1 Pyrinomonadaceae bacterium
AATCCGAACGATCCGCCGCCGCACGCCGACTACGCCTTCGTCTCTTCCGATTACTTCAAGACGATCGGACTGCCGATTCTGAAAGGCCGCGATTTCCTCGCGTCCGACATGCGCGCCGGTAACTTCTTCGGTCCTAACGCAGTCGCGATCGTCGACGAAGAATTAGCGAAACGGTTCTGGCCCAACGGCGACGCGCTCGGCGGTGGGATCAGTTGGAGCCCGCAAGGTCCATGGGCCACCGTCGTCGGGATTTGCGCGACGGCGCAGTTGAAAGATCTCACGGAAGAATCAAAGGGTACGTTCTATCTGCCGTCGTACATTTCGTTCTCTACACTCGTGGTTCGCACCGCTGGCGATCCGCGGCCGCTTACCGCTGCGATCCGCGAACAGGTACTCGCCGTCGATCCGAATCAACCGGTTTTCGATGTGAAGACGATGGACGAACGCGTCGCCGTCACGCTCGAAACGCGTCGCTTCGCGGTCGTAGTACTCAGCGTGTTTGGCGCACTCGCACTGACACTCGCCGCGATTGGTCTGTACGGCGTGCTCGCGTTCGCTGTCTCGCAACGCACGCGCGAGATTGGAATTCACATGGCCCTCGGCGCCCGCGCTCGCGATGTGCTGTTGATGGTGATCAGGCAGGGAATGTCGCTGGTACTGATTGGCGTCGGGTTGGGCGTGGCGGGCGCGTTTGCGTTGACGCGCACGATGCGGAGTTTGTTGTTCGAAGTTGGTCCAACGGACGCAATGACGTTTGTGCTCGTGTCGCTGTTGCTGGCCGCGGTTGGTTTCATCGCCTGCTACGTGCCGGCGCGCAGAGCAACTAAAGTCGATCCACTGATCGCGCTGCGATACGAGTAACACGGATAACACGGATTGATGAAGAGGGATTTGCACTAATGGAGAATTTATTCAAAGACATTCGCTACGGCTTGAGGGGCCTGCTCAAACGGAAGGGCTTCGCCGCGATCGCGGTGCTCACGCTCGCACTCGGCATCGGCGCTAACACCGCCATCTTCACGCTTGTTAACGCAGTGATGCTGAAGTCGCTGCCGGTGGACAAGCCGGAACAGTTGGTCTTGTTCACTGACGCAACCGGCGAAGGAACGTCAGTCGAAGACAATCCACGCGTGGGCAAATGGGACCGCTTTTCCTTCGCATCCTACGAATACTTCCGCAATCATAATCAGTCGTTCCAGGATCTCGCCGCCTTGCGGAGCGGCTCGAGTCGACTGAGCGTGCGCCGCCCCGATTCACAAGCAGCCGCGCGCGCGGAAGGCCAACTCGTGACCGGCAACTATTTTTCAGTTCTCGGTGTACGTGCGGCGCGTGGTCGCGTACTCACGAACGACGACGACAAAGCAAGCGCTCAACCTGCCGCCGTGATCAGTCACCGCTACTGGGAGCAGGAACTCAACAGCGATGCGTCCGTGGTCGGTAAGAACTTCATCATCAACGGCACCAACTTCACCATCGTCGGCGTCACACCAAAGGAATTCTTCGGTGAGCGCGTCCGGCGTCCGCCTGATTTCTGGTTACCACTCGCGTTCCAGCCGCAAGTGGAACTGCGCGAATCGTACCTGACCAACAATCAGGTTTACTTCCTCATGGTCATCGGGCGTCTCAAGCCCGGCACGAGCCTCGATCAGGCGCAGGCCACGACCAATCTCGCCTTGCGACAATTCCTGACCGAGCAGGCAGGCAGCAAACTCACGGCAGAACGACAACAGGGTATTCAGAACACGTACGCGAAACTCGTCGAAGGTCAGGGCGGCATCTCCCGTTTGCGCCGGAACTATTCGAAGCCGCTCCAGATGCTGATGGCGATTGTCGGCATGGTCCTGCTGATTGCGTGCGCAAACGTTGGCAGTCTCCTTTTATCGCGCGCGGCCTCACGCAAAGCGGAGATCAGCCTGCGCATGGCACTCGGTGCGACTCGGGGGCGCATCGTGCGCCAACTGCTTACGGAAAGCATGTTGCTCGCACTGATCGGCGGCGTCTGCGGCGTGGTCCTGGCCCAGTGGGCCGTCACGGTCTTGGTCGGACTCGTCGCTAAAGAATCGCCGCTCAATACGCGTCCGGATACCGGCGTGCTGCTGTTCACCGCGGGCGTGTCGATCGTAGCCGGACTTTTGTTTGGACTGGTTCCCGCCATTCAGGCGAGCCGGACCAATCTCGCCGCCACTATGAAAGAGAAGAATCGTCTGCGCGGCGGTTTCATGCGGCTGAGCCCGTCGTCGTTGATGGTCGTGCTGCAGGTTGGTCTATCGATGGTCCTGCTTACGGGCGGCGGCTTGTTCGCGCGCAGTCTGATGAAACTTCAGGACGAGGATCTCGGGTTCGACCGCAACAACGTGCTGCTGCTCGGGATCGATCCGCGCCTGGCAAACTACAAACCCACTGAACTCCCCGCGCTCTATCAACAGATCCTCGAACGCCTGAGCACGTTGCCGCAGGTCCGCAACGTGTCGCTTGCGACTTATGCACCGCTAAGCGGTACACGGCGAAGCAGCAGCATCAAGATAATCGGATACACGCCGCAGTCCGGCGAAGATTCCGTGACTCAGGACATTCTGACTGGACCAAAGTATGCCGAAACGCTCGGCATCCCGCTGTTGCGTGGCCGCGAGATCGATCAACGCGACAATGTATCGTCACGCCCGGTCGCCGTCGTCAATGAGACTTTCGCTAATCGTTACTTCAAGGATCAGAACCCGATCGGCCGTACTTTCTCGTTTGACGAAGACGATGCCAAGCCGCAGTGGATCGAAATCATCGGCGTTGTCGGCGATATCAAAGGCGAAGATGCGCGCGAGAAACCCGAGCCAACTGTCTATCGTCCGATTCTTCAGGTCCCGGATGAGGCTGCCTTTGCCTGCACCATTCACATTCGCACGCTTTCCGATCCCACGCCGCTGACACCGCAAGTGCGGCAGATGATCAATCAGATCAACGACAAGATTCCGGTCTTCGGAGTTACGACGCTCAACGATCAGCTGCACCAAAACCTGAGTCAGGAGCGCTTGATTGCGCAACTGGTCAGTTTCTTCGGCGCGCTCGCGTTGATACTAGCGTGCATCGGTCTCTACGGCGTCATGGCCCAGGGCGTCGCGCGCCGGACGAGCGAAATCGGGATACGCATGGCGCTCGGCGCACGCGCCGGCAACATCGCGTGGATGATCCTGCGCGAGACGCTTTTACTGATTTTGGCCGGACTTGTTGTGGGTGTGCCGGCCGCGCTGATCGGAGCGAAGTTGATTTCCGCGCAACTGTTTGGCTTGAAGGCGACGGATCCGTTGACGCTCATCGGAGCCGCGCTTGTTTTGACAGTCGTAGCGATGCTCGCCGGCTACCTGCCCGCGCGCAGAGCATCAAGGGTGAACCCATTGAACGCGCTCAGATACGAATGAAAGGCCGTCCGCAGATTACACAGAATCTGTGAAATCTGTGGCGCGCGACGAAGGTCGATCCACTGGTGGCGCTTAGATATGAATGAAAGGCCATCCACAGCTGACGCCGAAAAGTAATTTCTGAATCTGTAGACGGGTTGTTGTTATGGACTCGATTATCAAAGACATTCGTTATGGTGTGCGAGGGTTGTTGAAGCATCCGGGGTTCACGGCGATTGTCGTGATCACGCTCGCGCTGGGCATCGGCGCGAGCACGGCGATCTTCAGCATCGTCAATAGCGTTGTGTTGCGCCGCTTGCCTTACCGCACGGCGGATCGCATCGTCGCGATTCAGGAGTTGAATGAGGCCGGCAAACGCGTTCAGGTGACGTCGGCGAATTTCCTCGACTGGCGCGCGCAAAGCACTGTCTTTGAACAGCTCGCTGCGATCAAGACTACGACCACGAATCTCGCACTCTCGGATCACGCGGAACGAATCGATCTCGCGCAGACGAACGCAAACTTCTTCGACGTGTTTGGCCTGACGCCCCAGTACGGGCGCTTGTTCATTCCGCAGGACGAACAGGCCGGACACGATCCTGTCGTCGTGATCAGCAATGCGCTGTGGGTGCGACGCTTTGGATCCGATCCGTCGCTCGTCGGCAAACCAATTTCACTCGACGGCAAAAACTACACCGTCGTTGGTATCGCACCAGCCGGTTTTCAATACCCGGACAGGACCGAATTATGGATGCCCCCGCTGAAACTCGTTCCCGAGTTGTTCCCGCGCCAGGACGTCACGCAAACGCGCGGCATGGGTTATCTCGCAGCGGTCGCATTGTTGAAACCTGGGGTTTCACTGGCCCAGGCGAAAAGTGAAATGGAGACGATCACGGCGCGCCTGCGACAGCAGTATCCCGATTCGAACAACAAACGTTTCAATCGCGTCGTCTCGCTTCACGAACACCTCGTCGGCGACACGGACAAACTTCTTTGGCTGTTGCTCGGCGCCGTCACTTTCGTGTTGCTGATCGGCTGCGCAAACGTAGCCAATCTGCTGCTTGCGAGTGGCGCATCTCGGCACAAAGAGATGGCGATTCGCACGGCGCTCGGTGCCTCGCGCTGGCGAGTCGTGCGCCAGTTGTTTACCGAGAGCACAATGCTCGCGCTCGCGGGTGGCGCGGTTGGTTTGCTGGTCGCGTTCTGGGGACTTGCGGCGATCACGAAACTTCTGCCGCAGGATTTTCCGCGCCTGAATGAGATTCACATGGACCTGCGCGTACTCGGCTTCACGTTGGGTGCGTCAGTGCTCACCGGAATCATTTTTGGTCTCGCACCCGCGTTGCAGATCTCGCGTTCCGACGTTCAGGACGCGATTCGTGAAACCGGACGCGGTACGGCCGGAAGCCTGCGTCAGAGTCATTTTCGACAAGCGCTGATCGTCGTGGAAGTGGCGTTGTCAGTCGTACTGCTTGCCGGCGCCGGCTTGTTGTTCAGAAGCTTTCTGCGCCTGCAATCCGTGAACACCGGATTCGTTTCGGAAAAGGTGTTGACGGCACGACTGAACCCTTCCGGACCAAACTATCCCAACCAGTCTGATTACGCGAAGTTCTACTCCAAAGTCCTCGAGAAGCTCGGCAACGTTCCGGGCGTGCAGGATGCCGGGTTCATCAATACGTTGCCTTTGGATAAAGGACCAACGGCGGGATTCCGCGTCGAAGGGCGCGAAGTCACCACTCCGGACAAGTGGCCCAGCGTGAACTATCGCACGGTCACACCTGACTATTTTCGCGCGATGGGTATTCCGCTGGTCCAGGGTCGCACTTACACGGATCGCGACGATCAAAACGCGCCGCTCGTGATGATCGTCAACCAGCAAGTGGCGCACGACATCTTTCCCGGCGAAAGTCCGGTCGGTAAGCGAATCACGTTCGGAAACACTGACAACAACGGGCAGCCGGTCTGGTTTGAGATTGTCGGTGTGGTCGGAAACATTCGCAGTCTCGAACTGCGTGAAGAGCCGGCGGCGGAAATTTACTTTTCGTCAGGCCAGGATTTCTGGCCCGCGATGTCGCTCGTCGTTCGCGCGAGCGTCGACCCGGAGAGCCTTGCTGGTCCGGTGCGAGAGATCGTCAACGAAATAGACAAGTCTGTTCCGGTCTCAGACGTGAAGACGATGGACCACGTTGTTAGTGCGTCGATCACGCAGCCCCGTTTCAATCTCTTCCTGCTCGGAGTCTTCGGCGCGGTGGCGATGATTCTTTCCGCCGCGGGCATCTACGGCGTCACCGCTTACGGCGTCACGCAGCGCACGCACGAGCTCGGTATTCGCATCGCTTTGGGCGCGCAGGTTGGTGATGTGTTGAAGATGATCCTCGGACAGGGAATGGCGGTGATTGGTGTTGGACTGGTGCTCGGATTGGGCGCTGCTTTTGGCTTGATGCGTTTGCTCAGGAGTCTGTTGTTTGGTGTTGGTGAGAATGATCCGTTGACGTTCGTGGCGATCACGTTGGTGCTGGTGCTGGTGGCGCTGATCGCCTGCTACATCCCGGCGCGCCGCGCAACGAAGGTGGATCCGCTGGTGGCGCTCAGAGCTGACTGAAAGGCTATCCACAGATTTCGCAGATTACACAGAATCTGCGAAATCTGTGGATGGATTGACTGTTATGGACTCTATCATCAAAGACGTTCGATATGGCGTACGGAGTTTGCTGAAGCGGCCGGCGTTCACGGCCATCGCCGTGATCACCCTCGCGCTCGGCATCGGCGCAAACTCCGCGATCTTCAGTGTCATCAATGCCGTTCTCCTGCGACCGCTCCCTTACGACGATCCGTCACGTTTGATCAGTTTCAGATCGAATCAGTCGGCGCCTGATCTTGCTGACGTGGAGTCGCAGAGCAAAACGTTCAGCCGGCTCGGCGGCATGGTGATGCAGCCGCTCGCCTATACGGGCGGCAATGAGCCTGTTCAATTTCAGGTCGGACAAGTGACTGGCGGGTTCTTCGAAACTCTCGGCGTCAAACCCGAACGCGGACGCTTCATCACGAGTGCTGACGACAAAAACGGCGCACCGTTCGTGGTGGTGTTGGGCCATGACCTCTGGGCCAAACGATTCAACAGCGACGAGCAGATTCTGGGCAAAGTAATCCCGCTCAGTGGCGACATGTACACCGTCATCGGTGTGATGCCCGCAACGTTTGTGACGCCGCGGGTGAGCACCGAAGCGTGGACGCCGGTGCACGTGTCAAATCCTCTGGCTGCGAATTTCCGCGGCGTTCATTTCCTGCGCACCTACGGACGACTCGCGCCGGGCGTCAGCATCGAACAGGCACGCGCGGAAATGCAGGTCATCGATCAGAACCTCGCAGCGCAGTATCCCGCCGATAACAAGAATCGCGCCACCGTGCTCTTCGCGCTGCATGAACGCATCGTGGGCGAAACGCGCCAATCGTTGTTCATCCTCTTTGCCGCGGTCGGATTCGTGCTGCTGATCGCGTGCGCAAACTTCGCCAACCTGTTGCTGGCACGCGCTGCCGAGCGCCAACGCGAGTTCGTAATTCGCGGGGCGCTCGGCGCGGGGCGGTGGCGCCTGATGCGTCAGTTGCTCATTGAAAGTTTGTTGTTATCACTCGCCGGCGGCAGCGCGGCGGTGCTGCTCGCTTTCTGGGGCACGAACCTGCTGGTGTCGTTCAAGCCGCAGAACCTGCCGCGTCTATCTGAGATCGGAGTTGATGGTCGAGTGCTTGGTTTTACGCTCGGCATTTCGATCTTGACGGGATTGATCTTCGGGCTCGTGCCCGCGTGGGCGGCTGCGCGCGGTCGAGTCGGAGATGCGTTGAAAGAAGGCGGCCGCAGCGCGACTGCCGGAAGCGCGCGACAACGACTGCGCAGTGCGTTCGTCGTTGTCGAGATGGCATTCGCACTCGTGCTGCTCGTCGGCGCCGGTCTGCTGATCAAGACGTTCTGGAAGCTGCGCTCGGTCGAGCCGGGCTTCAATCCCGATCGTCTGATCACGATGCGCGTCGAGTTACCTGAAACGCGTTACAAAGAAGTCGCGCCGCAAACGCGCTTTCGCAAGCAGGTGCTCGCCGGCATGAATTCGATCCCGGGCGTGCAGGCCGCGATGGTCAGTGAACTTCCGCTCAGTGGCGATTCGCTCGATCACGATTTTCTGATCGAGAACCGTCCGCCGATCGCGCCCGGCGACGAACCGAGTCTCGAGACTCGCAGCGTGCTGGGCGACTACTTCAAAGTCATGCAGATCCCTCTCGAGCAGGGACGAGACTTTGGACCACAGGATTTCGACAATAACGCGCCGCTCGTCGGCATCGCGAACGACGCGCTCGTGCAACAGTACTTCAAGAATGAAGATCCGATTGGCAAACGAGTTCGCTGGGCGCGCGATCCCGAGATCCACTGGATACAAATCGTCGGTGTTGTTGGCGACGTGAAGCATTTCGGTTTGGACCTGCCCGAGCTGCCTGCGCTTTACACGCCATACACGCAAATCAATCCGTGGAAGCGGTGGATGTCGTTTGCCGCGCGCACGCAGGGTGATGCTGCGGCTACGGCCCAGGCGCTCAAACAGGAGATCTGGAAAGTCGATGCGCAACTGCCGGTCACCAAAGTCGAAACGATGAGCGAGGTGGCGGCGAGTTCATTCGAGGCACGAAGGTTCAACATGTCGCTGTTAACGCTGTTTGCTGGTCTCGCGTTGGTGCTGGCGGCGATCGGAATCTATGGCGTGATGTCGAATGCCGTAACCCAGCGCACGCAGGAGATTGGGATTCGTCTGGCCCTCGGCGCAAGGACGATCGATGTGTTGAAGCTGATTGTTCGCAACGGACTGACGCTGGTCGTGATTGGTGTCGCGATCGGCTTGGCGGGCGCGTTCGCGTTGACGCGATTGATGAC
>DATNDM010000469.1:0-3427 GCA_035553235.1 Pyrinomonadaceae bacterium
GCAGGCCGGAATATTCTGGAGGGACCGAGCTATCAAAACGTGAATATGTCGATCTTGAAGAACACCCATTTTAACGAGCGGGTGAATCTTCAGTTTCGAGCCGAGGCCTTCAACCTCTTCAATCATCCGAACTTCAACTTACCCGACAACTTCCTCGGCTCCCCAACTTTCGGACGTATCACGTCAGCACGTGACCCAAGGCACATTCAGTTCGGGTTGAAGTTATTGTTTTAGCCGCGGATTACGGTCGTCATACGAACGGTATTGGGCGGAGAGAAGGAGATCGGCTTCCTCACCGGTCGGAGTTTGCTGGACCAGGGTGCCGTCCAGTTGCTCGTAGAGTGGTGGAGGGATGTCGGCGAACTCGGACATTGGACCATAAACAGAATCCACGCCTTCACGAAAGACGTCGCCGATCAGGAGATTGATGATGTGCACGCGCTCCTCGGGATACTTGCGCAGAAAACCGGAGAAGCTGAAGCCTTCGTTGTAGAAAGCGTAGACCAGTTTGCGCATCGACTCGATGCCGCGATCGAGTTTGGCCTGGTATTGGCCGAGACGCGCGGCGGAGAAGTCGTCGTGATTGAAGGCGTCGTGAATCGCGTCGGCGGCGAGCTCGGCCATCTTCAGCGCCAGCAACACGCCCGACGAGTAGATGGGATCAAGAAAACCGTAAGCGTCGCCGATGATGATGAAGCCGTTCCCCGCGTTGTGCTTCGATCGATACGAGTAGTCGAGGATCGAATAGATCTTGTCGACACGCTCGCCCGGCTCGACGCGTCTGCGCACCGGCTCGCACTTGTCAATCTCCTCCTGAAAGATCTTCGCGAGGTCCTGGCCACGACCCTTCAAAAGATAATCAGGATCAGCGACGATGCCCACGCTCGTGATGTCGTTTTCAAGTGGGATATACCAGAACCACCCATTGCTACCGCGCTCAGTGCGCAGCACGAGCGTGGCGCCGCCATTTAGATCCGGCTCGCGGTGCGCGTTTTTGTAGTAGGAGTAGAGCACCGCCTTCTTGAGCTTCGGATCGCGGACGCGCCAGCGAAACTTGTTCGACAGCATCGCGGACTGGCCGGTCGCGTCGACAACGACTTTCGCGAAGAACTGCTCGCGCGTCCCGTCCTGCATCTGCACTTCGACGCCAACTGCCTGGTCGCCTTCGAACAGCACCTGCTTCACAAGCACGCCCTGATGAACCGTCACGCCCTGTTCGGCAGCGTGATCGATCAGCAAATGGTCAAACTGCGCGCGCGTGATCTGCCACGTCACAGCGCTCTCGTGATGCACGGCCTCGAAAAAGTAGAACGGCCGCGACTCCTTGCCCGCGGAGTTCGCAAACTGCACGCTGTACTTTCGAACAAAAGGACTTGCCTTCAGTTTTTCGAGTACACCAAGACGACGAAATGTCCAGTACGTATCAGTCATCAGCGATTCGCCGATGTGATGCCGCGGAAAAATCTCCTTCTCGAAAAGAATTACGTTGCGTCCTTCGCGTGCGAGTATGCCGGCAACAGAGCTCCCTGCGGGTCCACCACCCATTACGATTACGTCGAAATTATTATTTGTATTCATGCGTAGCGTACGGTCCTGAGTTCAGGTTCAAAGAAATCCTTGAGAAATGAATCCACTTCCAAAACACCGCGACGAGTCAGTTCTACATCGCTGTTGTGACGCCGGAGCAGGCTGTTTTCTTCCAACTCTTCGTAAACAGGACGAAACTCGCTCCAAACATCGACACCGTACTTCTTTTGAAAGTAATCGAGGTCGATCGAGCCGGCTTTCAACTGCAAGACCATCTCGCGAATGAGTCGCTGTTTCGGAGTCAGTGAAACGGCCCGCAAGAGCGGCAGGCGATCCTCGTTAAGGATGCGCACATATTCTTCGAAGCTGTGCGCGTTCTGGAAATTGACGCCGCCGAAATGCGAAAACGAGGAGACGCCAATGCCGATCATGTCGCCGCCGTGCCAGAGCGCATCGCGATAGATGAAACGGCAGGTCTTCTTTTTCGTCGCGACGATGTCGCTGCCCGCGATCTCGTAGTCGTGCGCCATAAACTCTTCGAACGCGTAATTGAGCCAGCGGCGTTTCGTGTCCCAGCCCGCGATGGGCGACGTCGTGCCCTTCTTCAAAATGTCCTGCGAGATGACGGTGTTGTAAGGCAACTCCATCTGATAGATCGTAACTGAGTCAGGCTGAAGCTCGATCGCGCGACGCACTGCGTCACGCCACTTCTCTTCCGTCTCGCCCATCATCCCCGCGATGAGATCGATGTTGATCTGCGGAAAGTCGACTTCGCGTGCCCACTGGTAAGCGCGATAGACTTCAGGTGACAAGTGCGCGCGACCATTGGCAGCGAGGATCTCGTCGTCGAAGTGTTCGATACCGAGACTCAACCGCGTAACGCCGATCTCTTTCAGCGTTTGCAGCTTCGCCTTGTGAATCGTTCCCGGCTCGCACTCGAACGTGACTTCTTCCGCGTTTCGCCAACTGACGTGCTGGTTCAGACCATCGACGAGATAGCGCAACTGCTTTTCACTGATGTATGAAGGTGTGCCGCCGCCGAAGTATGCAAAGCGAAGCTGGCGGCCCTGAAACGCGGGCATGCGACTGTAGAGTTCGTTCTCTTTGATCAGCGCGTCGAGATAGACCTCGATCTCCGAAGCGTTCTTGTCTGTGTAGACTTTGAAGTAACAAAACAGGCAGCGCTTCCGGCAAAACGGGATGTGGATGTAGAGTCCGAGTGGATCGTTGACGCGGGGCGGTTGGTTCAGCGCAGCAAGCGCTTCCGGAATAAACTCGGACCTCCACTGCGAAAACGGCGGGTAATTCGAGACAAAATAATTCCCTACTTCAGTTCTGGTTTGGGCGTCTACCGTCATAAAACCGAGTCAACTTAGCATCAATGCTGCGCCGGAGCAATTCTCTGTGCAACCTCTGTGTCCTCTGTGTCTCTGTGGTTTATGCTCGACAAGATCACCACAGAGGCACAGAGGACACAGAGGTTGCACAGAGAAGAAAAAAGATATTACGTGTTGACCGGGAACTAGGTTGCGCTCTCCGCGATGGGCGTTGTATAGAATGTCGATGCCCGCTCGATCACGCTTCAGTTTCCTGGATTTTCGGACATTTTTTCAATACTTCCTGCTGTTGTTGATCTTTTTGGGCGGGATCTGGCTCATCATCGCCGCGGGGTCACGACTGTATCCCACCCACGTGACCTCTCAACCGCCTCCAGCGAGTTCGACGAGTCTCCTCTATGAAAACTTCCGGACGTCGATCAGCATTCTGCTGATGCAGATCATCGTGATCTTAATCCTGGCCGGGTTGTTCAGGAGACTCTTTCGCGCAATCCACCAGCCACCGGTGATGGGCGAGATGATCGCAGGTATCGTGCTTGGACCGTCGGTGCTCGGACTGATTT